>CAYYOY010000333.1:0-1507 GCA_964473265.1 uncultured Oscillospiraceae bacterium | reverse complement strand
CGGTGGCAGTTTTTACCATGCCAGCCAGACGACCGTCGTTTTCAGTTTTTGCAAATGCAGCCATGGCAGCTACCATGGGTAGCTGTTGGTTCCAGGGGATGATATAACCGCCGCCCATATGGGTGGGAGAATTGGCACATTCCTTAAAGAAACCCCGGCTATCCCAATTGAGGGCGATAACGGCTTCTATCATGGTGGAAATTTCACTGCGGAAGTGGGCAGTTAGTGGGTGGCCGGTTTTTTTCATGTCTATGTAGGTTTGCACCATGGGCTCTAGAATAAGTGCCGTGTGCACCACGGTGGGAACGTTGGTGTTTTCCACCCGCTGGTTGGAAACTGCCTTGGGCCGGGCGGTGGTGTCTTGTGCCAGCAGCTCTACCTGCACTACCGCCTTGCCGGGCTGGGGCGAGCCGTAGTAGGTCCAACCCAGGGCAGAAGGCAGGCGCGAAGCCAGGTTGGCCAATGTAAGGCCGGTGGCATTGTAGGTGCTGCTGCCCGATTTTACAGATATTTCAAAACTTGTGCCATCGGCGGCGGGTTTTACTGTTACAAAAGTAGCGTCGTTACCCTGGCAGTGGAAGGTAAGGCGGGCCAGTGGGCTGCCGCTCTCATCCTCTAGGGTGAAGTATGCGCCGTTATAGCGGGCAATGGAACCAAACAGTGGGTACTGCTTGCCGTCCCAGGCGGTGCGGCCCAGGGCATCGTCGCGCATGGTAAGCAGCGATTGATACATATCCACCGAAATGTTGAGAAAGTATTCATCCCCCGTGGCACGGTAGGCGTTTACCAGGCCTTCGAGTATCCACGAAACCTTCCAGCTCAGGTGGGCTTGTCCGGGGGTATCGTAGGAATAGTTGGTTGCGGTGCTTGTCCAATCTCTAGTTACGGGGTAAATGAATTTTGATTGCGGCGGCCCGGCTTTTACACCGGCATAGAGTTTATCTAACAGGCTTTGCTTGTATGTATCGGTTGGGGCGGGTTTTTCTTCAGCAGGCTTGCTTTGGCTTTGGGAAGCACTGGAAGAGGAAGAGGGAGGCGCCGAACTGCCAGAGGGTTTGGCAGGCGGTTTAGCGCTGCTCTGGCTTTGCGAAGAAGAGCTGCTGCTTTGGGGCGGCTGGCTACTGGAGCTTTCTTCTTCCGGCGGCTGGCTTTCGGTTTGGCTTTGGCTTTCCTGTGGGGGCTGGCTGCTTTGGCTTTCACTTTCACTTTGCGGGGGGTCTGGCATGGGGGCAGGGGTTTGGCCGCAGCCAGCCAGTGCAATTAGACAAATGCATACAAGCAAGGCAAGTGTTTTCATAGATGGCGCTACCTTTCGTGTACTGGGGCTACCGCCCGGAATTTAATGGCTCTCTGGCAATATTTTAACACTTTTGGGTAGCGTATGCAACAAAAACGGTAACAAATAACATGTTTTTTGCTATGGTAAATATTTCTGCATTATTGGGTGTAGCACAATGCGGTGCGGGCAGCCATGCAAAGCATAGCTTTGTCATGGCTGCCCGCACCG
>CAYYOY010000332.1:0-1528 GCA_964473265.1 uncultured Oscillospiraceae bacterium | reverse complement strand
CGATACCAGCAGGAATTTACCGCCGTGTAAAGCAGCTTGCCATATTCACCCGATTGCACCAGCCGCACCGTGTTGGCAATGCTGCTGATAAACCGGCTTTGAGCCACAACCGAAAGCCGGCAGCCCGAAGCCTTCGCGGCGGCAAGAATATCGTCGCATTCGGCCAATGTGGGGGCCATGGGCTTTTCCAGCAGCACATGCTTTTTGGCGTGGAAGCATTCTACTGCCATATCTCGGTGGGTAGAGGGGGGCGTGCAAATAGAAACGATATCGCAGTGGGGCAGGCCCTCGCGGTAATCGGCCACCACTTCGCAGTTGAGCCTATACTTTTCTTTTAGCTGGCGGCCGCGTTCTAGGTTGGGGTCGGCCAGCACGGCGATGCGCACACGCTCGCCAAAGGCAAGGTAGCCCTCAATGTGGGCGGGGGCAATGCCCCCCAACCCGATAATCATGGCAGACAGCATAGGTTACACTCCCATCTTGGTGTGTTTAATGGCGTCGTAAAGGCCCAGCAGATATTGGCTGCCCAGGGCGCGGTCATAAAGGCCATAGCCCGGCATAGAAACTTCATCCCAAATGGCACGGCCGTGGTCGGGGCGCACAGGGCCGGTAAAGTCAATATCCACCAGCGCCTTTATAATTTCGTACATATCCAGCGAGCCGTCGGCCTGGTAGTGGGCGGCTTCTTCAAACTGGCCGGGGGCGGTGTGCTTTACATTGCGCACATGGGCAAAGTGAATGCGCCCCTTTAGCGAACGGATGATATCGGGAATATCGTTTGCCGGGTTAGAACCCAGCGAACCGGCACAAAGCGTTACGCCGTTGTGGGGGTTATCTACTGCTTTCATCAGGCGAAGCAGCGCCTCTTTACCCGTGATGATACGCGGCAGGCCAAAGACGCTCCAGGCGGGGTCGTCAATATGAATTGCCATGTTGATATCGCATTCGTCGCACACCGGCATAATGGCTTTAAGGAAGTATACCAGGTTATTAAACAGTTTTTCATTGTCTACGTCTTTATACATTTCAAATAGTTGCTTTACAGTGGACATACGCTCGGGCTCCCAGCCCGGCAGCACAAACCCGTTGGATTTCGCGTCAATCTGTGCGAACATTTCAGAAGGATTAATGGTATCCACCAGTTGCTGGTCGTAGGCCAGTACGGTGGAGCCGTCGGTGCGCATTTTGGCAAGGTCGCTCCGCGTCCAATCGAAGATAGGCATAAAATTATAACACACCATGTGAATATCTTCGGCGGCCAGCTTACGAAGCGTGCGGATGTAGTTTTCTATGTATTGGTCGCGCTCGGGTGTGCCTATCTTAATGGCGTCGTGAATGTTTACACTCTCAATGCCCAAAACCTTAAGGCCGGCTTCTTCCACCTGGGTGCGCATGGCGCGTATTTCAGCCGCATCCCATTCCTCGCCCGGCTTGGTGGCATAAAGGGTGGTAATAACCCCTTCCATGCCGGGAATCTGCCGGATTTGCTTGAGGGTGACGGAATCGTATTTTTCGCCGAACCAGCGGA
>CAYYOY010000331.1:0-1559 GCA_964473265.1 uncultured Oscillospiraceae bacterium | reverse complement strand
GTGTAGAAAGGCCGGGCAGTACTGTGCCCGGTTGCAAACTGTAGCTGAAGGAATGGTTCATACATGACAGAACTTACACAACTGCTGCCGGCGGGCGTGCGCCATATCCACTGCATTGGGGTGGGCGGCTCGGGCATGTTCCCCATTGTGCAAATTTTACTTTCAATGGGCTATCAAATTTCCGGCTCTGATAACAATGAAAGCGACATTCTGGCCGCCGAACGCAAGCTGGGCGTAGCGGTTACGCTGGGCCACAGCCCCGAAAATTTGGCAGGGGCAGACCTTATTTTACATTCCGCTGCCATTATGCAGGATAACCCCGAGCTGCTTGCCGCCAAAACTTCGGGCAAGCCGGTGTGGGAACGAAGCAAAATGCTGGGGCTACTCAGCCGCTGTTTTGGCCGGTGCGTAGGCGTTTCGGGCACCCACGGCAAAACCACCACCACTGCCATGCTAACGCAAATTTTAATGGAAGCAGAGCTGGACCCCAGTGCTGTAATAGGGGGTAAGCTGGCGGCTATTGGCGGCTATGGCCGGGTGGGCCAAAGCGATATTTTCGTAGTGGAAGCCTGTGAATTTGTAGATACCTACCTGCAGCTTTCCCCCGCTCTTTCGGTGATTCTCAATGTGGACGCCGACCATCTGGATTACTTCGGCAGCTTGGAAAATGTAATCGCTTCCTTCCACAAATTTGCTGGGCTTGCCAGCCAGGCTGTGGTTGTAAACGGAGACGATGCCAATTCCCGCAAGGCGGTGCAAGGCATTACAAAACCTATTATAACCTTTGGCCTGGATGAAAGCAACGACTACTGTGCCCGCAACATTCGCAAGCGTAGCGGTGCGGGCTGCAGCTTTACCCTTGTGCATAAAGGCCAAGAACTGTGCGATGTTACCCTGCGCATTCCCGGCCGGCACAATGTGCTCAATGCGCTGGCGGCTGCAGCAGCTGCTCTTTGGCTGGGTGCCACGCCCCAGCAGGTGGCCGAGGGTGCCGAACATTTCGGCGGTGCCGGCCGTCGCTTTGAGGTGCTGGGCGAGATAAACGGCGTTACCATTGCCGACGATTACGCACACCACCCCGCCGAGCTGGCCGTAACGCTAAAGGCCGCCAAGGAAATGGATTTTGGTAGTGTTTGGGCGGTGTTCCAGCCCTTTACCTATTCACGCACCGCCATGCTGCTGGACGATTTTGCCCATGCACTCTCGCTGGCCGACCATGTGGTAATGAGCGAAATTATGGGCTCGCGCGAAGTAAACACCTACAACATCTACACCAGCGACCTTGCCGCCAAGTTGCCCGGTAGCGTGTGGTTCCCCACCTTTGAGGAAATGGCAAACCATGTGCTGCAAAATGCCAAACCGGGCGATTTAGTACTCACCCTGGGCTGCGGCGACGTTTACAAATGCGCCCGCTTGATGCTGTCGGGTAGCGCTAAGCTGGCCTGCAATTCCTAAATAAGGGTACTTTGCCCTTTGTGGGCAGTAAAATCCCCCGGTGAACCGGGGGATTTTTTTGCAAAATTCTGTGCAGCGTTGTAAATATATTTTTGTAGAGCCGG
>CAYYOY010000330.1:0-1583 GCA_964473265.1 uncultured Oscillospiraceae bacterium | reverse complement strand
GTGGTTTACACCCTTGGTCATCATGGTGGCAGAAAACATGCAGCTCATGCCCACCACCGAACCGATGGAAAGTTCTATGTTGCCGGTAATAAGCACATACGATTGCCCAATGCCAATAAGCAGGATAGGCGTTATCTGCCGCAGCAGGTTTGCAATGTTATCGCCCGAGAAAAACAGCGGGTTAATGAGCGCGAAAACAATGCAAAGTACAACCAGGCCTGCGCCTACGGTTATTACCTGCCCCATACCCCGGATAGAGGTAAGCTTCTTCAAATAGCTTTTTTGTGGTCCCATACCCATTCTCCTAACCAAAGTTTGTTTGCTAAGCCGCAGTGTTTCGTTTACGAAACCGGTGTTGCCGCCTGCTTATCAATGCCTTTGCTTTCAAAGCGTGTGGCATATTCTAATATCTTGTTTTGTGTGGCTTCTTCAATGTTGGTTTCGCCGGTAATGCGCCCTTCGCACATTACAAGAATTCTATCGCTTATGCCCATAATTTCCGGCATTTCGGAAGAAACAAACAATACACCAATGCCCTGCTGCTTAAGCTCGTTCATCAGGTTGTAAATTTCCACCTTGGTGGCTACGTCAATGCCGCGGGTGGGTTCGTCGAAGATAACCACTGCCGAATTGCGGGCCATCCACTTGCCTACAACCACCTTTTGCTGGTTGCCGCCCGAAAGGCTGTCGGCTAGGGCTTCACCGCTTACCAGCTTTATCTTAAAATCTTGCACGGCCTTTTCCAGCATGGTCTGTTCCTTTTGGGCATTTACCACCCCAAAACGGTTGCAGAGAATATCTAGGTTGGGCAGCGCCACGTTCTCGCGCACGCTTAGCTTGGTGCACAGGCCGTCTTTTTTACGGTCTTCAGGGGCCAGCACCAGCCCGGCGCGTATGGCGTCCATAGGCTTTTGGATATTCACCGGCTGGCCGTGCAGCAGTATCTCGCCCGATTCTTTAGGGTCTATGCCAAAAATTGCCCGGGTGGTTTCGGTGCGGCCGGCACCCATAAGCCCGGCTATGCCTACGATTTCGCCGGCGTAGAGCTCAAAGCTTATATCCCGCACCATTTTGCCGGCGTTTAGGTGCTTAACCTCCAGTACCTTTTCGCCCTTAGAGCACTGCACCCGCGGGAATTTCTCTTTAATTTCACGGCCTACCATATCTGAAATAATATCAGACATAGTGTATTGCGAGAAGGAGCCGGAGGAAACAAAGCGCCCGTCACGCATAATGGTGACGCTGTCTACTATATACTGCAGCTCTTCGAGCCGGTGCGATATATAAACAATCGCACAGCCGTCGGCTTTTAACTGGCGGATAATGGCAAACAGCTCATCAATTTCCGCACTCGTAAGGGCACTGGTGGGTTCGTCCATGATAAGAATTTTCGCGTCGGTGGAAAGTGCCTTGGCAATTTCCACCATCTGCTGTTTGGAAACTGCAAGATTACCCACTACCGTTTCGGGGTCGAGGTCGATCTTCAGCCGTTTTAATATTTCCCCGGCCTCACGGTTCATTTGCTTTTGTGAAAGTATACCGTAGCGGCTGCTTTCCCGTGCCAGGAAAATGTTTTCGGCAAT
>CAYYOY010000329.1:0-1593 GCA_964473265.1 uncultured Oscillospiraceae bacterium | reverse complement strand
TTCTTTTGGGGCATAATGGAAGAACCGGTGGAAAAAGCGTCGTCCAGTGTAATAAAGCGGAATTCCCAGCTGCACCACAAGATAATTTCCTCGGCAAAGCGGGAAAGATGCACCATAATAAGTGAAAGGGCGGCAGCCAGCTCTACGCAGAAATCGCGGTCGGAAACACCGTCCAGGCTGTTAAGGCAGGGGGACGAAAAACCCAGAGCCGCCGCCGTAGCATGGCGGTTAATGGGGTAGGTGGTGCCGGCCAGCGCACCGCTGCCCAGCGGCAGGGTATCCATATTCGTCAGGGCGTTTTGCAGGCGCTGCATATCCCGCAGGGCCATGCAGGCGTAGGCCATAAGATGGTGGCCCAGGGTAACGGGCTGCGCCCGCTGCAGGTGGGTATAGCCCGGCATTACCGTGCGGGCCTGTACCTCAGCAAGGCTGCAAAGCGTTTGGATGTATTCTTGCAGCGCAGCCAGCAGCTTTTTGGTTTCTTCCCGCAGGTAGAGGCGCACGTCCAGTGCCACTTGGTCGTTGCGGCTGCGGGCGGTGTGCAGGCGCTTGCCGGCATCGCCCAGGCGGGCGGTAAGGGTAGCTTCTATAAAGGTGTGAATATCTTCGGCGGTGTGGTCTATGGCCAAGCGGCCATCTTCCAGCTCGGCCAGAATGCCCTGCAGCCCCGCTACAATGGCGGCGGCTTCTCCGGCGGGAATAATGCCCGCCGCACCCAGCATTTCGGCATGGGCAATGCTGCCGGCAATGTCCTGCCGGAACATGCGGCTGTCTACATGGATAGAAGCGTTAAAATCGTTGGCTTTTTCGTTGGCCTGGCCGTCCAGTCTTCCTGCCCAAAGCTTCATGGTTCTCTCCTAAAAGTTTTCTCTTTTTACTTTTCTTGTTCCGCCAAGAAAAGTAACAAAAGAAGGCGTCTTGGGGGATTAGACACCCCCAAGACCCCCAGCCACTAAATTTGACGCACCGGCTGCGGAGCTAACTTTTGCGCTTACAGCGCAAAAGTGAATCTCCTCCGCCTTTTTTGCAAGCCCAAGGTCTTGCAAAAAATGCTGCTGGCTCTTCTGGGTGCGCCATAGCGGGGGCAGCGGGGTTGCAGGCGGTGCTTATTTCCCCGCCTTTTTCATCTGCATGGCCTTTACTTTAATAGGCAGGCCAAACAGGTTTACAAAGCCTGCACTGTCTTTCTGGTCGTAAACGGTATCTTCCCCGAAGGTGGCAATTTCTTCGCTGTAGAGCGAATAGGGGCTCTTTACACCGGCATTGATAATATTGCCCTTGTAAAGCTTTAGGCGCACTTCGCCGGTAACGGTTTGCTGTGTGCTATCTACAAAGGCGGTAAGGGCTTCGCGCAGGGGGGTAAACCACTGGCCGTTGTAAACAAGCTCGGAAAAACGCACGGCGGTTTGCATTTTAAAGTGCTGGGTGTCGCGGTCTAAGCATAAGCTTTCCAAAATCTCATGCGCGCGGTATAAAATGGCGCCGCCCGGGGTTTCATACACCCCTCTGGATTTCATGCCCACCAGCCGGTTTTCCACAATGTCTTCAATGCCAATGCCGTTTTCCCCGCCTAATTTGTTTAAGGTGCGGATG
>CAYYOY010000328.1:0-1617 GCA_964473265.1 uncultured Oscillospiraceae bacterium | reverse complement strand
CCCGTCGTAAAAAAAAATGTGAGCGGCCGTCTGTAAAAAAAACGTGACGGCCACGATAAGTCCAGTGTGCACAGGGCCTAAAAGTGCCCCAAAGAGGCTGGCATGTTTGAACGCCTATCAGCTGTGGCGAAAAGCCTTACAGAGCGAGCTTTGCCAGATCCCAAGCAGAGGCCCCTTGCGCCACCAGTGTGGAAACCGGCGGCAGCGATTGCAGGCTTTCTTCCAGTGCGGCGGCGGTGGCTTCGTCGGCGCCCGGCAGCAGCTGTACCAGCAGGCCGCCGGCAGCTTGCACGGTAAGGTCGGGGTTTACCAGCACGCCCAGGGCGCATACCGTGGGCACCTGCTGGCTACCGGCATAGTAGGCAGCAATGTCTTCGGCAATTTCGCCAGAAACCAGGGGCACCTGGCCGATGTATGGCTCACCAAAGCCAAAATCTTGCATAACCATCAGCTGGCCCTTGCGGCCCACCGCCCCGGCTACATCCAGCTTGCCGTGCGCATTCAGCGGCAGCTCTACCACCGGGTTGGCCACATAGCCGCGCACGTTGCTCTGTGCGTCTGAAACGGCTATTACCGAGCCGGTAGGGCCGTCGCCCGCCAGCCGCAGGGTAAGCGAGGCTTTGTCGTCTTTGAGCATGCAGCCCATAAGCGAAGCCGCTGTAAGCAGCCGCCCAAGCCCCGCCGTTACCACGGCGGAGGTGCGGTGAATTTGCTCGGCCCGTGCCACCAGCTGTGTAGTGGTGGCGGCGTAGCAGGCAATTTGGCCATCTTCAGTTATGGCCCGCGCAAGTGTATCCATAAACATTCAATCCTTTATAGCAATGTAAAAGAGCCGTTGGCTATCCGGCCGCGGGGGGGTGCCGTCCTCATCGGTTACCTGCAGCAAACGCAGGCCGGCGCGGGTAAGCATGTCTTCTAATTCCCCGGTAGAGTAGGCCCGCTCGCTTAGCTGCTGGGTAGTGCGGTTGTAGCTGCCGTCGGGCATCTCTTGAAAGAAATCGAGCATAATATCCACTGTGCAGCCGTCGGGCCGCAGCTGGTTGCGCCACAGGCAAAGCAGGTTTTCGGTTTCCTGCACATACACCTGGTCGGCCAGAATTTTCTGATGTTTGTATAGGGTGTTTGCGTCAAAGAGAAAAAGCCCCCCCGGCTCTAAAAACAGAGCAATGCGTTCTAATGCCTTTTGCAACTGGGCAGGCCGGGCCAGATGGTTAATACTATCCAGCGTGCAGAGGGCTACATCCACCGTGCCATATAAATTAAGCCCTTCGGCCGGCTGGCATAGGTAGAGCACCGGCGGCTGCAGCCCGGCGTTTTTAGCCTGGGCCTGCGCAAGCATTTCGGGCGAAGGGTCTACCCCTATTACCTCGTAGCCCAGCTTGGCAAGCTCGGTAGCCAGGCTGCCGGTGCCGCAAGCAACATCAAGGACAAGCTCGCACTTGTCCTTGTAATGGTGGATTATGTTGGAGATTTCCACAGCCTTGGTGTGGTACCTTCTTCCCTGTCCTGAAGTAGCTCATGCAACGATGACACCAGTGGTAGTGCTGAGCGGCTGCCACTAGCCCGTCCTGGACTCCCGCGCCGAGAGAGCCGACAAAGCGACGGAAGTTGGTGATG
>CAYYOY010000327.1:0-1632 GCA_964473265.1 uncultured Oscillospiraceae bacterium | reverse complement strand
GTTGCTTGCTTCATTATTTTACTGCAAAGCCTTTACGATTACAACATTTGGCTTATGCAAGGAAATGCAACAGAATACAATAGAGTTTTTAACTATTATTAGTTTACAAAAAATTCACAAATATGCGCGTAAAAAGTGCTTGACAATAGCAGTATATTGGATATAATAAAGATGAAATTAGCACTCAATACAATAGAGTGCTAATATAAAATAAATTGAGGAGGCATTCGTATGTTTGGTTTAACCCCTTACAATCGTAGCCGCAGCCTTTCCCGCAATGACGATTTTGTAGACTTCTATAATATGATAGACAGCTTCTTCAGCGATAGTCTATCGCCCTTTAGAGGTCTGCGCAGCGAAAGCTTTAAGCTGGACGTAAAAGAAAATGCCAAGGAATATTGCATAGAAGCCGAGCTACCGGGCTACGGCAAAGGCGACATCCGTCTGGATTTTGATGACGGCCGCCTGTTAATTTCGGTATCTCGCCAGAATGAAAAGGACGAGGAAAATGAGCGCTACATTCACCGCGAGCGCAGCTATGCCGCCATGCAGCGGGGTGTTTACCTGCAGAATGTGGACGGCGAAAATATTATCGCAAGCTTTGAAAACGGCGTGCTGAAAATTACGGTGCCCAAGCTTGTAGCACCTGAAAAGCGCACCCAAATTCCTATTCAGTAAGCACAGCATACAGGCGGCGCCCTGCCAGGCCAAAGGCAGGGCGCTGCTCCTTTTTGTAAACAAATGTGCATGGTGTTGGCTTGCGCTGCCTACTGTGCTATACTTGGGGTAGCTAACCATATAGGAGCATTGCCATGGAATATACCCTTGTGCGCAGCAAGCGCAAAACTCTTGCTATACATATTACCAAACAGGCTACTGTAGAAGTGCGTGCGCCACTGCGGCTGCCCGCGGCACAAATTGAAGCCTTTGTACAGAGCCGCACCGGGTGGATAGAAAAGCACCTTGCCGCTGCCCGTAGCCAAAAAAACCACCGGGCAGCCTTTGCGCCGGGCTATGGTAGCCTGGCACTTTACCGGGGGAAGGAATACCCTATACAGGCAGTGCCGCAAGCGTACCCCGGCTGGAATGGGGCAGCCTTTATGCTGCCCCCGGGGCTAGATAGCCTGCAGATACAGCAGGCCATGGCAGCGGTTTATAAAACCTTGGCCAAACAGCTGCTTGCCGAGCGAGTGGCGGTATACGCCGTTAAAATGGGCCTTAGCCCCAAAGCGGTGAAGATAACCTCTGCCAAAACCCGCTGGGGCAGCTGCAGTGCCGCCGGCAGCCTGAATTTTTCTTGGCGGCTGGTGCTGGCGGGGGACGAAGCAATTGACTATGTAGTGGTGCACGAGCTGGCCCACCTGCGTGAACTTAACCATTCCGCACGTTTTTGGGGGCTGGTGGCCTCCACCCTGCCCGATTTCCCTCAGCGTCGTAAGCAATTAAAGCTACTGCAGCAGCGGCTGGCGGGTGAGGGCTGGGGCCAAGCCTAAACACAAGTTGTGGCATATGCGGTGTCGGTACCAAATCCCGGCCGCACTATTCAAAAAGCATCCGCAGGGTTACCTGTGGATGCTTTTTTGTATAGTAAAACCACTGGCTAGGCCAGTGGTTCAAAAAAAGGCTACTGCC
>CAYYOY010000326.1:0-1634 GCA_964473265.1 uncultured Oscillospiraceae bacterium | reverse complement strand
TGCTACCAGTACCAGAGATAATATAATTGCAAAAAGCTTTTTCATTGGTTTTTCCTCCATTATAGCGTTGGGGCTTTTCTTTGTTGCCCCCTATGCTATTATTATACACTCTCTCGTATAAAAATCAAGTGTTTTATGAAAAAAAATTCAATAAAATAAATCTTTATTCAATTATATGCAATCCCAAGCCCTTGGGTGAGCAGTTTCATGTCATTTTGCATAGGGGCTAGCAGGCAGATGCTGCGGCTTTCCAGCGGGTGGGGAAACGATACGCTGGCACAGTGCAGCGCCTGCCGGCCAATAAGGCTGCGGCTGCCGCCGTAGAGCTCGTCGCCCGCCAGCGGATGCCCCAAATGCGCCATATGCACACGAATTTGATGTGTGCGGCCGGTATGCAGCGTAAAGGCCAGCAGGCTGTGCCCCCCGCCGCTGCCCAGCAGACGATATTCGGTGCAGGCCGGTTGCCCTTCAGGCGTAACAACGCGCAGCATAGCATAGGGCTGTATGCGTTCAATAGGCAGGTCGATTTGCCCGCAGGGCTGGGCCACAATGCCTTCCACTATGCCAATATACTGCTTTTGCACACTCTTCCACAGGCGCCCGGCGGCCAGCTGGTTTTTGGCACACACCACCGCGCCGGTGGTATCTTTATCCAGCCGGTTAATCGCTCGAAAGGGGGTTGCCACACCGCTTTGCAGACAGTGGGCTGTATAAACATTGGCCAGCGTATCGGTAAAATGGCCGCCCGAGGGGTGGCAGGGCATATCGCTGGGCTTGTTATATACAAGAATATCCTGATCTTCGTATAAAATTTCAACCGTGCGGGTGCTGGGGCGGGTTTTCTTCTGGGGCTGAGGCAGACGAAGTTCCAGCCGGCTGCCCAGCGGAAGAATATCCACCGTGCGGGCGTGGTGGCCGTCCAGCAAAATACCGTCGGGCAGTTTTTTTAGCGCCACCACCACCGTGCGGGAAACGCCCTTTTCCTTACGCAGAAAATCGTGTATCGTCATGCCGGCATGTGCAGGGCCAATTTCGTATACAATGTGGCGCAGGCCGTTTTGTTCTAGCAAATCTCTACCGTCCAACCGTGGGTATCGGGTAGCTTACCATACTGAATGCCGGTAAGTTCATCGTACAGCCGCTGGGTAAGCTGGCCTATTTTTCCGCCCGAAAGGGTGAAGCTTTCACCCTGGCAGCGCAGCTCGCCAATGGGCGAAACCACAGCGGCCGTGCCGGTGCCAAAGGCCTCGTGCAGCTTGCCCTGGCGGTTGGCTTCCAGCAATTCTTCCAGCGAAACACGGCGTTCGTTCACCTTCATGCCCCAGCTTTGCAGCAGCGCAATGGCCGATTTCCGGGTGATGCCCGGCAAAATGCTGCCACTTAGCGCAGGAGTTACCACTTCGTCTTGCAGTACGAAGAAAACATTCATAGCGCCCACTTCTTCAATATATTTGCGTTCAATGCCGTCCAGCCACAGCACCTGCGAATAGCCCAGGGCGTTGGCTTCGCTTTGTGCCTTTAGGCTGGCTGCGTAGTTGCCGCCGGTTTTGGCAAAGCCGGTGCCGCCGCGCACGGCACGAACGTACTGGTCTTCTACATAAATTTTCACAGGGTTCAGGCCCTCTTTGTAGTAG
>CAYYOY010000325.1:0-1646 GCA_964473265.1 uncultured Oscillospiraceae bacterium | reverse complement strand
CCGCTATAGACCAAACCGCCGAGCTGTGGAGCTACCGTGTGCTGGCCGCCTTCGGCAAGGCGGGCGTAAGCCAAGCCAGCCTTTCGGGCACCACCGGCTACGGCTACGACGACCTTGGCCGCCGCCAGCTGGACGAAATTTTTGCCGATGTGTTTGGCGCCGAAAGCGCGCTGGTGCGCCACCAATTTGTTTCGGGCACCCACGCGCTGGCCACGGCGCTGTTTGGCCTGCTGCGCCCGGGCGATACCCTGCTGTGCGCCACCGGCGCCCCCTACGATACTCTGGAAGAAACCATTGGCATACGCGGCAGCGGCAATGGTTCGCTGGCCGAATTTGGCGTTTGCTACCGCCAGCTGGAGCTGCTGCCCGACGGCAGCCCTAACCTTGCTGCACTGGCCGCCCAAGCCCCCGGGGCCAAGGTGGTGTACATCCAGCGTTCGCGCGGCTATAGCCTGCGCCCCTCGCTTAGCATGGCGCAAATTGAAGCCATGGCCGGCACCGCCAAGCAGGCCAACCCGAATGTGGTGGTCATGGTGGATAATTGCTACGGCGAATTTGTTGAAGACCGCGAACCTACTCAGGCCGGCTGCGACCTAATTGCCGGCTCGCTGATTAAAAACCCCGGCGGCGGCCTGGCCCGCACGGGTGGCTACATAGCCGGCAGGGCAAACCTGGTGGAACAGTGCGCCAACCGCCTTACCTGCCCGGGTATGGGCAGCGAGGTGGGCTGCACGCTGGAAGAGCTGCGCCCCATGTTTATGGGCTTTTTCTTTGCCCCTACCGTGGTGGCTTCTGCCCTAAAAACCGCCACACTGGCCGCGGCGCTCTTCCGTAGCTTGGGCTTTGGCGTAAGCCCCACGCCGGAAGAAGCACGGCACGATATTATTCAGGCCATTGAGCTGGGCAGCCCCGAGCGGCTGGCCGCCTTTTGCCGTGGTATACAGGCCGCCAGCCCGGTGGATGCCGCCGCCGCACCCGAGCCTTGGGATATGCCCGGCTACCAGCACCAGGTAATAATGGCGGCCGGGGCATTTACCATGGGGGCTTCCATCGAGCTTTCGGCCGATGCCCCCCTGCGTCCACCCTATGCCGTTTGGCTGCAGGGGGGCCTTACCTACCCCGCAGGCAAGGCCGGGGTGCTGCTGGCCGCCGAAAGGCTGCGGCAGCAAAACCTACTGCCGCAGCCACTGTAGCATTTTGCATGTGTAGCTTGGTCTGCAGGCAAACTAAATGACAAAGAAGTCGCTCGTGGCCTGTTGACGATGCTGAATCATCCGCTGTACAACCACCCAAAGTTTTATGCCGGTTACAAGCACAACAATGATGGTGGTGGCAACAATAACCTTGTTAAGCGTTGGGTCAACTTCAGGGGTCGATGGGTCGGCATTGCTGCGTTCTACCTGCTGCAGCCGGCTTATCGAAACCCAGGCATAAATTATGGCGCTGCCAACCCCCAGCAGAATGGCAATAAATGCGGGGTCCAGCGGGCTGGGTAATTCTTCTTCGGCATACTCTTGGGTATATTTGTTGTAAACCATTAGTTTGTCGTACCAGCCGGATTGAAAGAACATAAAACAGCTGAGTAGCAGCGCAAAGGTTGCGAAAATTTCGCGGTCAGCCAGATTAATGCTCTCTTTATCTTCCGG
>CAYYOY010000324.1:0-1647 GCA_964473265.1 uncultured Oscillospiraceae bacterium | reverse complement strand
CGGTCGCGCAGGAAATCGGCCGCGCTTTCGGTTACCTGCTGGTTTTCTTCGCACGAAACGGCCACCGGCAGCGTAAAGGTTAGGGTGGTGCCTTCGAGCTCGGTAGAGCTAATGGTAACCGAGCCGCCAAAAGAGGTAATTACCTGCTTTACCACCGTAAGGCCAACCCCCAGCCCGGCAAAGGGCATACCACAGGCATCGTAGGAATAATAGGGCTCAAACACCCGCCCGAGATACTCTGCGGGAATGCCCAGGCCGCTATCGCGTATAGAAAGCATTATACTGTTGCCCACCAGCTTGCCTGTAACATGAATTTTGTTGCCCTCCTTAGTAAAACGGCAGCAATTGGAAATAATATTATACAAGGCCAGCAGCAGACGCTTTTGGTCGCAGCGCACAGGGGTAAACTCTGTGGGTAGGTCGTACGTTAGGGGAATGCCAATGGCTTTTGTAAGGGTTGCGGCTGAATCGAGCGCCGAGACCAGTAACATCCAAATGTCCAAGCAGGTGGCGTCGGTATGCAATGCGCCGTTGTAGTTAAACATTTCGGTTATATTGGTTATAACCCGCAGCATTTCATAGGAGCTTTTGGTCATCTCATTGATATACTGGTCCAGCGAATATTCGCCTGCCAGGTGCAGCTTTTGGCTAATAACCCCCAGCATGGCAAAATTGTTGGAAAGTGTGCGGCGAAACTCGCTGGAAACCGCCGAGGTGGAACGCACAATTCCCTCGGGGCTTTGGAAATCGGACTGATTGCGCGGCACTGTAAAATGCACAATGGCGCCACCGGCATAGGGTGTGAACACCAGGTTCTGGCCCGAGGAATAGAGACTGGAATCGCTGCTGGTTACACACTTGCCCTCGCGCAGGCGTGCGCGCAGCATGTCAATGGCATAGGTGGGCAGCATGAGAATAAGGCCGTCCGGTACCGAAAGGCCTGGAAAAAGAAACTTTGCAGCCTGGTTGGCATATAAAACATTTATGTTGCTGTCAACATAAACAAACGGCACTTCCGATTGCTCATAAATTTGTATTAGGCCTTCAATTTCCAATTTACCACTTCCCAAATAGCATGTTGTGTATCTCTACTATTGCCATAGGCGTTTTACAACGTTTTATTATATCCTACCCCGGAAGGAAAAGCAAATGTAAATGTGCAAAAAAACCCCCTTACCCGACAAAAAAACTTATTGATTTTTGGTTAATTTTTTAACAGCATCTTGTAGTTTTCTCTTTTTTGGTATAAAATGAATTTGCAGTAAAATTAAAGGAGTGTGGTCCCTATGGCAATTAAGGTTGGTATCAACGGTTTTGGCAGAATTGGCAGACTGGTTTTCCGCAGCGCAATGGCACAGCCCGATGTGTTTGAAATTGTAGGCATTAACGACCCCTTTGTAGACCCTGCCTATATGGTTTACATGACCAAGTACGATAGCGTACATGGCCGTTTTGCGGGCACTGTTGAAGAAAAGAATGGCAAACTGGTTGTAAACGGCAAAGAAATTGCTGTGTTTGCTGCTATGAACCCCGAAGAAATTCCCTGGAAAGATTGCGGTGCCGATTACGTTGTAGAATCTACCGGCGTATTCACCTCGCAAGAGAAGGCCGAGCTGCACCTGAAGGCCGGCGCAAAGAAGGTTGTTA
>CAYYOY010000323.1:0-1659 GCA_964473265.1 uncultured Oscillospiraceae bacterium | reverse complement strand
TTTATATAGGCACAGCGTTGGGCTGCGGCCCGCGCGACGCATTAATGGTTGCGGTGGGCAAACGGCTTCCTAAACTGCCTATTGGGCTTGTCCGGGGCTGTATTGAGGGCAGTGTATTGCTTATTGGTTGGCTACTTGGTGCGAAGGTAGGGCTTGGAACGGTAATAGCAGTGTTCGGCATTAGCTTTATTATGCAGTTTACCTTTAGGTTATTAAAGTTTGATGTTAAAGCCGTTGCACACGAAAGTGTTGCCTTTACTGTTACCCAGTTTGCCCGGCGCTGCAAGCCTACTGTGCCGCCCGAACCCCCGGTTGCCGAAGCTCCAGTGCAGGAGCAGGAGCAACCATTACCACAAAGCACACCGGAGCAGACGACGCTGGCTGCGGCCACTCAGGAATAAAATAACATGCTATGCGTACTAATAAAACCGCCTCCTGCATACAATTTGGCAGGAGGCGGTTACTTTGCGGACAACCTTACTTTCACTGCGGGATTATCGTCCCAAGTTTTCTTATTCCGAACGGGCAAGCGGTTTTTGGCGGCGAAGAGCCCTAATACTAACATTGGGGGCAACTTATCTGGCAGGCATGCTTTGCGGGCGTAGCTTTGCCGGCCAACTTGGCGAGCTGGACAGCATGGTCAACACCATGGTTTCAGGCTTTTTACAAAACCGAGCCGTGCAAAGCGTATGGCAAAACTTCTTAACTACCTTTTTGGGGGTAGAGGCTTCGCTACTGGTGTTATATCTCTGCGGCTTTTGCACCATTGCTCTGCCGGTGGTTTACTTTGTGGTGTTCTTCCGGGGCTTGGGCCCGGGGCTTAGCCTAACGCTGTTGTTTGCTCAAATGGGCGGCCAGGGCTTTGCACCCATGCTGGTAATGCTGCCTGGTACAGCCGGCGGCGCCATTGTACTTATTGTAGCGGCGCGAGAGGCCATTAAACTTTCGGCAAAGCTGCTGCAAAGCTCGCGGGGTAGGGGAGAACTGCCCTTTAACCGGGTTGCGTTGGAGTTTTCTGTTAAGTTTTTGTTGCTCACAGCTGTTGCGCTGGGGGTAGCGCTGCTGGACGGCCTGTTGTTCTATGTATTTGGCAATGTAATTGTTTAGCCTTATTCCTCGTCGGCATTGCTAGTAGGGGTGTGCTTGCGCTGTACCTGCGCCAGTGGTGAACGTTGTGCCGCCTGTTCCAGCTGCCTGCTGCTAATGTGTGTGTAAATTTCGGTCGTGCCAAGATTTACATGGCCTAAAATTTCCTTTAGCACCCGAATATCTACACCCCCATGCTGGTACATAAGCGTGGCAGCGGTATGCCGTAGCTTGTGGGGGGAATAGCCCCGGCCTGAAAGCCCGGCCTGTTTGAGGTGTTGTTCCACAATTTGTTCCACGCGCCGGGGGGTTAGGCGTGTACCTCGGCCTGAAACGAAAAGCGCATCCTCACTGCCGGATATACCGGCCTGCTTACGCCACAACAGGTAGGCGGCAATAGAATCAATACAGGCCTGGTTAAGGTAAACAATTCGCTCTTTATTTCCTTTGCCCAGCAAACGCAACGTTTGGTCGCGAATATCGCTTAAGCGTATGCCCACCAGTTCGGAAAGACGCATGCCACAACAGGTAGGCGGCAATAGAATCAATACAGGCCTGGTTAAGGTAAACAAT
>CAYYOY010000322.1:0-1685 GCA_964473265.1 uncultured Oscillospiraceae bacterium | reverse complement strand
TCACCGGCGTGATAGATCAGATAGTCGAATCCTCATAGTTTTGCTTGGCTTTTATAGATTGCACCTCCATTACCACCGTCAAGCTGGCCGCCGGGGTTGCAATTTCTCATCTAATGTTCCGGGGCTGCACAAACCTTACCACCCTAAGCGTGGGGACAAATCCGGTTACCACCGGTGTTATTGACCTGAGAGGCGCAACCTTTAACGGTGTTGTAGCCTTTGGTGGTTGTACCGCTATCACCACCGTCAAGATGCCCGCCGGAGCTGCAATTCCTAACGAGACGTTTAATGGCTGCGCCGGGCTAATGAATGTAGAATTCTTCGGGGCAACCCCACCCGCATTTGGCGATAATGTCTTTTATAGCATAACAGGGCCAATTACCGTTACCGTTCCTGCGGGTTCAGAAGCCGCTTATAGAGCGGCGCTTGCAGGTCTGCTGCCGGCTGGCTCAACAATTATAGCCGGGTTAAGCCCTGCCCCTACAAGCACCGGCAGCAGCGACCGTTCGGGCAGTGGCTACCGCTTTACGGGCGGTGCAAACGGCCAATGGGTTAAGGGCAGCAAGGAAGGCTTTACCGTTACGTTGGACATACCCTTTGACAAGTTTTTAAATGTAGAACTAAACGGCAAGGCAATTGCGGCAGATAGCTACATAGCAAAGACGGGCAGCACCATTGTTACCCTAAAGCCAGAATATTTGCAGACTCTGCCCAGCGGCAAGCACACCCTGGTGCTTGTGTTTAGCGACGCTTATGCCCAAACCACCCTTACCATAACCGACAGCAAAAAAAGCAACCCCAACACCGGCGCACAAGGGAACACAAGCGGCATAGCGGTGTGGGCGGTAGCTTTGCTGGCGGCTGGGGCAGTTGCAGCAAGGCTGCGCAGAGCACAAAAGGCATAATAACCCACGGGTTTGCGGGAAGTGCTATAACACATCCGCACCAAAATATACAAACTAATTTTAACTTGTTTAGAAAAAGCCGGGGATTTGGCGGGTTTAACCCATGCTATCTCCGGCTTTGATTATTCTAAAGGCCTAATTCGAGAGCTATACCCTAAAGGTACTAATTTTACCACCTCACATTCAAAATTTGATAATAATCTTTTCCTTATCCACTCTAGGCCCCGTAAATGTTTAGACTGGCTTTCTCCTATTGAGCCCTTTGTTTTGGACAGTATCCCCATGGTGGATCTATCAATAGAAGAACAATATGAGATGCAGGCGCTTGTGGAAGAAGCCAGACTAGGTTGCCTTGCAGGAATGCTGCTGTGCCTAAGCAGAGAGCAGCAAATGGTATACATTCTGGAAGAAATTTTTGCAGCGCCCCACGATTTGAGTGCAGAACTACTGAACATCTCAAAAGAAAATTTCGGCAACGGCTTACTCGAGCAAGAAAAGATTTGCATCACTTTATGCATAAAAAATGCGGCTTAGTCAATTCCGAAAACCCCTGCAGATGCCACAAAAAAACCAAAGGCTTTATTGAAGCAGGCTGGGTTGATCCAAATACCATAAAATTTAACACTAGCTATACCAAACGATTTTATGAAATCGTTTCTAAAAAAGACGAAAAGGTAAAATAAATAGAAGGCTTTCAATATAGAGAACTGCAACAACAGCATCCTTTTCAGGAAAAGGAGTTTATCCAAAAAATTTTGAAAGAGATCTTTACCTGCAACG
>CAYYOY010000321.1:0-1706 GCA_964473265.1 uncultured Oscillospiraceae bacterium | reverse complement strand
ATCATTACATTGTGGCCCGCTGTGTAATCTTCTTCGCTGATGTTGCGCCCCGCCAAAATTTCCACGCCCGAAAAATCGGCCAAATTGTTCGAGCCGGCGGCAAACATTGCATCCATCTTAGTATCGTTAAAGGTTACCGAACCCGAAAGACGCGAAATGGGCGAAACCAGCCGCACGCCGGGAATCTTCTCTCTTAGGGCAACGCAATCTTTCAAGGTAAGATTATCGGAATCGACTGCGTTTTTAGGGTTGGTAGAAATGGTAACGGTGGAACCGCCAATGTTTTCTATGCTGGACATAATGCTGGCCTTGCCGCCGTCGCCGGTGGCAACAATGACAATTACCGAGCTAATGCCAATAATAATGCCCAGCATGGTAAGGAAAGCACGCATCTTGTTGGAGCGTATGCTCTCAACGGCCATTTTAATATTTTCAAGTATGTTCAATGCCTATGCCCCCTAACCCTGCATGGTGAACATGGGCGGGGTAGAATCCTCGGCCTTTGCACCCAGGTTGGTGGCCTCCATCTGCCGCACGGCCTGCATTTTTTCAATATCGCGCGGGGCAAGGGTTACCACACGGTCGCCCTCTACCAGGCCGGAAAGCACTTCAGTGTAGCTATCGGAAGAGATACCCGTTTTTATGTAGGTTTTCACCGGGGCAAACACTTGCTCGCGCCCTTCCACCGGTTTGAGTATGTAGCAGTAGTCGCCGTCGCGGTCGGTTTTTACCGCTTCTACGGGAATTTGCAGCACATTGCTTACCCGCCCGGTAAGAATATCCAAATCGATCTCCAGGCCTATTTTCAGCAGGCCGGTGGGGTCATCCACTTCTACATCGGCCCCCAGCATGCTGCCGCCGGCGGGGGTGGGCAGCGCCTCGCCCTCTATGCGGCTTACCCTGCCGTTTAGGGTGGTGCTGCCAAAGGTTACGACCACAGGCTGGTCTAGTTGTATTTTTTCAACATCGTACTTGCTCATGGTAAAGTGGGCTTTGGTTCCAGCGATGTGGTTAATAAGCACCGCAGGCTGGGCCGAAGTGGAAAAGCCGCCCTCTATTAGGTTAATGCTGGTAATAACCCCGTCGGCTTCAGCCACAATGCCCTTGCTGCCTTTATCTACCATTTCCTTTACAGAACGGTATTGTATCTCGGCCAGGGTAATTTGGTTTTTGGTTTGTTCCAGCTGCAGGTCGGAAATAATGCCTTTTTCATAAGCATCGCGAGTTTGGCGGGCGGCGCTTAGACGCTGCTGGTAGGTTTCCATGCGCCCGGCCGCGGTTGCCGATTCTGCCGAACCGGGGGCAGCTGCAAGGTAATCTTGCTCGGCGTCCTCCAGGCGGTTGCGGTAGTAGCGGATATCTGCCATGGCCTGGTCGTAGTCTTCCTGGGTTACGTCGTTCTTGCGCAGCAGCTCATCGTAGGCCAGTTGTGCGTTGCGGTAGCTAACTTGCGCAGTGGTTAGGCTATCGGCCAGGTCTTGCTTGTCAAATTCAATAATGAGGTCGCCAGCCTTCACTACATCCCCCACCGAAAAGTGAATGGCCTTTACCTCGGCCCTGTCGGGGGCAAAGTAGGCTTTGCTTTTGTCGGCCCGCACAGTTCCCGTAAAGTTTAGGGTGGAGGTAATATCCCCTCTGCTTACCGAAACCGCCGGCAGCGTGGGCAGCGCCGTGCTGGCGCTATACACTAGATAACCAATACCGGC
>CAYYOY010000320.1:0-1716 GCA_964473265.1 uncultured Oscillospiraceae bacterium | reverse complement strand
GCAGTTCAAAATCAAGCTGCAACACGCCGCGCAGCTGCTTATGGAACGGGAAGCTCTGCTTACCGAAATTGACGCGAAATTTGGCGATGGCGACCATGGCATGACCATTAAAAAAATTGCCCACCTCATACTTACCGAAACAATAGGCTGGCAGCAGCAGGATATCGGCGCTTTTCTGCACGGGCTTGGCGGCAAAATTTTAGGGGTAAACGGCGGCTCTGCAGGGCCACTCTGGGGCACCATGTTTGAAGGCTTTGGCAACGCCCTGCGGGACAAGCAGCAGCTTACCGGGGCAGATATTGCCGCTATGCTGGCCGGCGGGTTTGCCGAGCTAGCCGATATTACCACCGCTAAGGTGGGCGACAAAACCATGATGGATACCCTCATCCCCGCGGTGCAAGCAGTGCAGGCATTACCGGAAAGCTGCACACCGCAAGAGGTGCTGGCCGAGGCCAAACGGGCCGGCGCTGCCGGCTGTGCTGCCACCGAAGGCTATGTTTCTAAATTTGGCAGGGCCAAAAGCTACAAAGAGCAAACCCTGGGAACCCCCGACGCAGGTGCGGTAAGCCTTTCGGCGCTGCTGGAAGGGCTGGCTTTATAAATACGAATTCCAAGGTAAGGCACGGTGGAATTGGTATAGAAAACGTAAGGAGGCAAAAGCGATGGCAATGAAGAAGTTTCTCAACAAACCCGAGGAGATCACCAAAGAAGTGCTGGAGGGGCTTGCACTGGCCAACAGCGACCTTGTGGAGCTGCACCCCAACAACCTTGTGGTGAACAAAAAGCTGAAGGATGCCAACCGTGTAACCGTTGTTACACTGGGCGGTGCCGGCCACGAGCCTGCCCTTTCGGGCTTTGTGGGTGAGGGCATGGTAGACGTTTCTGTGGTGGGCGATGTTTTTGCCGCACCCGGCCCCGAAGCCTGCATGGAAGCCATTAAAATGGCCGATAAGGGCAAAGGCGTACTGTTTGTTGTGCTGAACCACGCGGGCGATATGCTTACCGGCAACCTTACCATGAAGCAGGTAAAGGCCCAGGGGTTGAATGTGGTAAAAGTCGTAACCCAGGAAGACGTTGCCAACGCCCCCCGCGAAAACTCTGACGACCGTCGTGGCCTGGTGGGCTGCATTCCTACATACAAAATGGCGGCTGCCGCGGCAGCACAGGGGAAATCGCTGGAAGAAGTGGCAGCTGTTGCCCAACGCTTTGCCGATAATATGGCCACCCTTGCCGTAGCCGTGAAGACTGCCACCCACCCGCAAAACGGCGCAGCCTTTGCCGACCTTGCCGACGACGAAATGGAAGTAGGCATGGGCCAGCATGGGGAAGGCGGCGGCGGGCGCATGAAGATGAAGAGCGCCGACGAAACCGCTGTTATTATGTGCGACGCACTGGTGAAAGACCTTTCACTGCAATCGGGCGAAAAGGTTATGCTTATTATTAACGGCACCGGTGCCACCACCCTGATGGAAATGCTGCTGGTTTACCGCAAGTGCGTAAGCCATCTGAAGGAAAAGGGCATTGAGGTTGTTGCCAACTATGTGGGCGAGCTGCTCACCGTGCAGGAACAAGCCGGCTTCCAGATGTTTATAGCCCGCATGGACGACGAGCTGCTGGGCTACTGGAACGCGCCCTGCAATTCGCCTTACCTTAAGAAATAAACCCTGCCACCCATACACCCGCGCTACGGTGCGTCGCCTTGCAGCGTGGCTAGCC
>CAYYOY010000319.1:0-1720 GCA_964473265.1 uncultured Oscillospiraceae bacterium | reverse complement strand
CCTTAACTAAATGCCGCTGGTCATCTAGGGCTTTTCCACCATATTGGCTCAGCGGAAATATAAATCTTTCGTAGGGAATTCGGGTTGGCAGGTGAGCAACAGGCCCAAGCGGCGCAGAATGTCTTCATCCCCCTGGGTGATGATGTTAGAGGAATGCACCTGGCAGCCCCGCAGAGCCGGCAGCTTTTTAAGCACCAGAGCGGCCGTGGGGTTCATGCTGGCGGAAATGCTTAGGGCTATGAGCACCTCTTCCACGCTTAGCACCGGCATGCGCCGTCCCAGCACCGATTGTTTCAGGCGGCAAATGGGCTCTAAAACAATGGGCGAGATCACCATAATATCGTCTGCAATGCCGGCCAGCACCTTGGCGGCATTGAGCACTACGCTGGCGCTGGAAGTCATTAGCTTAGAAGATTTACCTGTTATAATTCTGCCGTCGGTTAGCATAAGGGCGCTGGCAGGCTGGCCTACCAGCTTGGCTTTATCGAGTGCGGGGCCAACCACCTTTAGATATTCGGGCGAAAGCTCCAGCCCATTCATAAGCAATTCAATGCGCTGGGCGGTTTCAAGCTCTACCTTGCCTTGGCGGTAGCTGCACATGGCACCAAAATAGCGCCGTACAATTTCCTGCTTGCTGGCATTGCACACCACCTGGTCGTCCACAATGCAGCGGCCTATTGTATTTACGCCCATATCGGTGGGGGAACGATATATCTCGCTATCGCCCATAATTTTTGCCAGAATGGTTTTCACCACCGGGAAAACCTCAATATCGCGGTTATAGTTTATGGCAGTTTTGCCATAGGCTTCCAGGTGGAAGGGGTCGATCATGTTTACATCCCGCAGGTCGGCCGTAGCGGCCTCGTAGGCAATGTTCAGCGGGTGCTGCAGGGGTACATCCCACACCGGGAAGGTTTCATATTTTGCATAGCCTGCCTTTACGCCGTTGCGGTATTCATGGTAGAGCTGCGAAAGGCAGGTGGCCAGCTTACCGCTGCCCGGGCCGGGTGCTGTTACTACCACAATGGGCCGGCTGGTGGAAATATAGGGGTTGGCACCGTAGCCTTCGTCGCTTACAATGGTGTTTACGTCCGAAGGGTAGCCCTTGGTGTGCTTATGGATGTAAACCTTTTCGCCGTGCTGTTCCAGCTTGCGGCGGAAGCTATCGGCCGCAACCTGCCCGGTATATTGGGTAATAACAATGCTGCCCACCATAAGCGACATAGCCCGTAGCTTGTCGATCAGCCGCATAACATCCAGGTCGTAGCTCAGGCCTATATCTGAACGGGTTTTATTGCTTTCAATATCGCCGGCGTTAATACAAAGAATAATTTCGGCGCGGTCTTTCATTTCGGCTAGTAGCTTTACCTTGCCGTTTACATCAAAGCCCGGCAGCACACGCGAGGCGTGGTAATCGTCGAACAGTTTACCGCCAAACTCTAGGTAGAGCTTGCCGCCAAACTGTTCCACACGCTCTAAAATGCGTTGGGTTTGAATTTTCATGTAAAGTTGGCTATCAAAACCAATGGCCATAGAGAGTTCTCCTTTTTATAAAATTAAGGCAAGCGGCGAGAAACCGGCATTGCCTGCCCAATAGCAGCAGCTGTCGTTTATCTCTTGCCCCTTGCCTCTTATGTGCTTTTACCCGCTTTAAAACAGCGGCGGCCCACATTCCCGGCAAAGGCCAATATATAGGGAAGAAAAACGGTCGCGCAGGAAA
>CAYYOY010000318.1:0-1735 GCA_964473265.1 uncultured Oscillospiraceae bacterium | reverse complement strand
ATGGCTAAGCTCGTGGCAGAGGGTAGCCGGCAGGGTGTAGGCGGGTGCATTGGCGTTAAAATTCGCTTCAAAGGTGTAGGGGCTGAACACCCCGGTAATGCGCCCGTACGACATAAGCTCGGAAGCCAGCACCGGCTTGGGCAAAATGCCGGCCGCAGGGCGCAGCACCTCATATTCCTGCGTAAGGCCGCTAAAGGCAGTGCGCGCTCTTTGAGCGGTTTGCCAAACACTTTGGCCGGGTAGCATTTCGTAATTTTCACCCCGCTGCACGCTGCGCGAAAGGGTGTTGGCCTGCCAGATAAGCTCGCCACACAGCTCGGTAAGCTCTTGGACCGAGGCCGGTTGCAGCGTAAGCCCGGTGTAGTATGTAAAGGAAAGCCGGTTGTAGTTGGCGGCACAGTTGAGGCAAAAGATGCTAAACACCACCGAACCCACCGCCGCCGCGGTGGCGGCCCAACGTTTTATGGCTGTGGTGGGCTGCTTTCGGGCCATATGAAAGCATTTGGCGGTGTACCACACCACCCACACCACACCGGCTGCCAGCAGCAGCTCGTACACCGAAAAAGGCACTAGGGAAGTTAGCCTGCCTATGCTGCCCACCAGCCAGGGGTAAAGCCCACGAGCATAAAGCTGCTCGGTTGCCAGCGGAAAGCGGCGCGAAAGCCAAATGCACAGCATGCAGGGCAACACCAGCAGCACCAGCCACAGGCGGCGGTAAACTTGGGGCTTCATGGCTTTTCTCCCTTCGGGGTTTGGGTGGAGCAACTAAAAAACTATAATGGTAACGCCCTGGTTGCACTGGGCGTAATCGCGGTCTTTTGAAAGCAAGGGGCAGCGCTCCAGCATGCGGCGCGCCGCCGGCGAAAAGGGCGAAAATTCATCCCCAGGCACAAACTCGTACACCTGGCCCTGGCGCTTTTTTTCCGCCAGCAGCCGCTGCACCTCCTGTTTTATGGCACCACCCTTGCCGCTGGAGCCATACCCATGAATAAGCTTTAGCACCGGCGTGCGGTTGGCCCTGGCCCGTGCCAGCTCTTGGGTTAGCCGCGAACGGGCCTCGGCCACGGTGGGCATACCCTGTTCAAGATTTACCGTTTTAATCACCCTGCTGCCTCCTCACGCTGTTTTTTTGCCCGGGGTATAAGAAAAACCGCCATGCCACACCCAGCTGACGGTTGCGTCCCCTATGGGACAAATTACGAAAAGCATACAGCGCACCTATATATAGTACAGGCAGGCCAGTAATTTCTAGTTATAGTATACCAAAACTGGCAAAACTCGTCAAGGCTTGGCGCTAAAAGGCCCCTGTGGAAGTTTTTTCCACAGGGGGCTTTTGCTTATATTGCTTATTTATACTGCCATAAACTTTTCGTGAATGGCATTAAGGGCTGCCTCACAGTCGTTAAGCTCTATGAGCACAGAAATTTTAATTTCGCTGGTGGAAATCATCTGTATGTTAATATTGGCGTCTGAAAGGGCTTCAAACATTTTGGAAGCCACACCGGGGTTGGACTGCATACCCGCGCCCACCACCGAAACCTTTGAAACATTATCGTCTACTACTACTTCGGCAGCGTCCAGCACGTTTTTCAGCTGCTCCAGTGCTTCCACGGCCGCCTGCTTATGCGAACGGCTTACGGTAAAGGAAATATCCTTTGTGTTGTTGCGGCCGATAGACTGCAAGATAATATCCACGTTAATTTTCTTGGCGGCCAGTGTAGAAAACACCTTGAAG
>CAYYOY010000317.1:0-1778 GCA_964473265.1 uncultured Oscillospiraceae bacterium | reverse complement strand
TGGTTTGGGTTAAGATAGCAGCCCGGCCAGCTCGGCCCGGACAAGAGCTTCAACATCTGCAGCGGTGGGCTGCATGAGCACACGCTGGGCCAGTTTTTCGGCACGGTCTATAGAAAGGCCGGTTACCAGCTTTTTAATAGAGGCTACCGAGGCAATACCCATGCTAAGCTTGCGGAAGCCCAGACCAATGAGCACGGCGGCGGCAACGGGGTCGCCCCCCATTTCGCCACAGACGCTAACCGGTTTACCGGCAGCCTTAAAGGCGTCTACTACCATTTTAATTACCCGGAACATAGAGGGGTGGTAGCTCTGGTAGTATTGGCTTACGGTGGGGTTCATGCGGTCTACTGCGGTGAGATACTGGCAGAGGTCGTTGGTGCCAATGCTGGCGAAATCTACTTCCTGGGCCGCCAGGTCTGCCGCCACGGCAATGGATGGAATTTCCACCATGATACCGATTTTAACGTTCTTGCCATAAGGAGTATTCTGGGCATCCAGCTCGTCGCGCACTTCCTGCACCACCGCCTTGCAGCGGCGGATGTCGTCTATCGAGCCAATCATGGGGAACATAATCCACAAATTGCCGTGTTGGCCGGCGCGCAGGGCTGCCCGTAGCTGCGTTTTGAAAATGTCCATATAAGCGAAGCAAAGCCGCACTGCCCGCAGGCCCAGGAAGGGGTTTTCTTCCACCGGCAATTGCATGCTGTCGAGCTTTTTGTCGCCGCCAATATCCAGCGTGCGCAGGATGACGGGGCGCTCACCAAATTCCACCACAGCGCGTTTGTAAATTCCGTACTGCTCATCTTCGCTGGGCAGCGTTTCGCGGCCCATGTAGAGAAATTCGCTGCGGAAGAGGCCCACACCGTCGGTGCAGTGGCTGCCTTCCAGCTCTACCGGCTCGGCCGAGCCGATATTGAGAGTAATATCCACACGCTGGCCGTCGGGGGTTACGGGTTCAACGTCCTTAAAGCGTTTGAGTTCAGCGGCCTGCACCAGGTATTTTTCGCGGGCTTTTTCGTATTCGGCAATTTGCTCGGCTGTGGGGTCGGCAATTACCTTGCCCTTAAGAGCGTCGGCAATGATATGCTGGCCTTCCTGCAACTGCGACATTAAATTGGGAATGCCCAGCACGGCAGGAATTTCATAGCTGCGTGCAATAATGGCCGAATGCGAGGTAGAGCCGCCTATTTCGGTAAGAATGGCAAGCACCTTAGAGCGGTCGAGCGTGGCGGTATCGGAAGGGAAAAGGTCGTGCGCCGCCACAATAACAGGCTTAGACAGTGCGGAAAGGTTTTTTTCCTCTACGCCAAACCAAATGCGCAGCAGGCGGCCACGAACATCTCGTAGGTCGGCCGCGCGTTCTTGAATGAGCGGGTCTTTGGTTCTGGAAAGTATCTTTATAAATTTTTCGTATATCTTCTGGATGGCATATTCGGGGGAAAGAAGGTCGTCGGAAATTGCTTCGAGAATTTCTTCCTCCATAGCCTCGTCAAAGAGAATGTCGATATGTGCCGTGAAAATTTTGGCCTTTTCAGGGTCGTCAGCTTCAAGGGTGCGTACAATGTTTTCCAGCTCGTTTTTGGCCGCTTCTTTCACCTGGCGGTAGCGGGCAAGGTTTTGCTCCACCGCCTCTTGCTCGATGTAGGATTCTTCCACCACAGGCTTAAAGGGGGTATACAAAAACACCTCGCCAATTGCAATGCCCTGCGATACAGCATTACCCTTTAGTTCCATTCCTATGTCCTCCGGTAATGTAAAATTGGTTTATGTTTGCATTT
>CAYYOY010000316.1:0-1795 GCA_964473265.1 uncultured Oscillospiraceae bacterium | reverse complement strand
TAAGCTCGGTTAGTATTTCGCCCTTACGTAGCAAACATAGCCGGCCGTCGTAGTTAAAAATATCTTCATCCAAAATCATGCCGTCGTATAAATAATCAATGGCAATGGGGTTTAATTCCCGTGTTTGTACACCGCTCAAGCGAACCCTCCTCGCCTAAATTTCCAATTCTATAAATTTACAGCCATAGTCGGTTGTGGTATTGTCGGTATGTGTCATACGCACTACCGTGGCGTCCAAAATCATAACCTTGCCGTCTATTTGCAGGTGAAGCTCCACTATTGCTTCTAAAGCAAAATAATCGGGCTTGGAACGGAATAGAACACCCGATGTGCTGATGTTTACTATGTAAACCTCCAGCGGAGTGTGCAGCGGCATACGCCGTGCTTCGGCAATTAGGCTTACCACGGTTGCGGGTGCATTTACAGGGTAGCGGGTGGCCGTGCGGCTTTCTTGCTTTACCATGCCCTTGTAGAGCGAAAGTTCGCTCATGGTGGGTGTTATTTTTCGCACAACGGCGCGATATTCATGCACCCCGTGTTCCGATAAAATAACCGCTACCACATGCATGCCAACGCTAAAATCCTTCAACGAAGCCCGCACTTGGATGGTCATAGAGCCTTTAAAATATACAACAATCGTAGTGCGAACGGTAGCATCCGAATTTTCGTCGCGGATGAACACTGTGCACCCTTCGTATTGCTGCTGGTTGAGGATAGGCATGAGAATCCCTCCATGCGGTGTCGGTTCTGCGGGGGTAGCAACAGGGAGTTATAAAAAAAGATAACGAATAGATAATCTGTGTGTAGCTAAACTACTTTACAACCAACCGACACAGATACATCTATTCGCGAAAAAACAATACAGGCACGGCTGTGCCGGCGGTAATATTTATGGCGTACGATACCCCAAAACCCCAAGGTTAGCCGTTGGGCGGCAAGGTTTCTCTAGCGAGATCGGCATACTGCGGCAAAGGTACTGTGTGTAGAAAGCAAGTTAGACCACAATAGTATATCCAACCGACAACTAATATAATACCCGCCGGGCATCGGCACGGTATGTATGCGATACCGGCACAATTTTTGTTTTATTGTAGCATGCGAAAGTGTAAAAAGCAATACTGCTTCGTTCAAAAACTATCATTTCTGATAAAATTCTAACAAAAAGCCAAACAAAAACCTACAAATTATTTGCCAGCCACCGGCTGGGTTATTGCTGGGTAGGCGGCATAGGCAGCAGCCGATGAGACATTTCCTGCGCCGGCACCGGCTTGGCATAATAGAAACCCTGCACACTGTCGCAGCCCAGCTCGCGCAAAAAGTCTATTTGTTCCTTGGTTTCCACGCCTTCTGCCACAGTGCGTATGCCCAGCTTTTTGGCCATTTGCATTACACTTTCAATTACAGTTTTGGCAGCCTTTTCGTCCTTTGAATCTACAAAGAAGCCACGGTCCATTTTAATTACATCTACCGGCAGGTTTTTCAGCAGGCCCAGCGAAGAATAGCCTGTGCCAAAATCATCCATAGAAAGGGTGAAGCCGGCGGTGTGCAGCTTTTCCAGCACATCCTGCAGCAGCCTTTCATTGTTGAAGATGGTAGATTCGGTAAGCTCAATTTCAATGAGCTCGCGGGGGATGCAGTTGCGGTCTACAATTGCGCAAATATCTTCAATAAGCCTAGGGTTGCTTAGGTTTAGGCGCGAAAAGTTTACCGAAACGGTTACCGGTGTAAGGTTCTGCTCTATCCAGCCGCGGATAATGCCACACGATTTATCCAGCATATACATATCCAGCTTGGT
>CAYYOY010000315.1:0-1797 GCA_964473265.1 uncultured Oscillospiraceae bacterium | reverse complement strand
GCCGCAAAACCCACCGCTTGAAACAACCATGCCAGGGCCGCTCCCTGTGCAGCCCTGTGCGCCTTTTTCAATAAATCTGCCCCAAAAGCCTGCCGAGCGGTCAGAAGGGCCGTCTATGCCACGCCTGCCCAAGCCACCTTATCCGCCGCTACCTAAGAAGCAAGGCTGCAGTGTTACCGGTAAGGGGATAGGCATTATCCATAGCTTATGCGAAATGTTTGCAGGGGCGCAGGCCATACTTCGTATTTTTGTGTTCTCTGGCGGTAAAAAGAAGGATAACTCTATAAGCTATGCCGTACAACACAGCAGCGCAACCCTTACTATGAACGCATTTGTACACACCATTCATATTGAATGTCCAAACATATTTCAACCATACAGGGTAGTTATTACCGGCAAGGGTAAGGCAACAAAAAGCTCAAAAGGAGAAGAGCCGGTTACAGGCAATGTGAATTTTCAAATTACTGTGTGGGATACCCCACCCTTTAGGGCCGGGTTTCACATTCTTCTGCACTCGCCGCAGGCGGCGCTGAACCACGACAGCGGGTTTGTTTCCTTTGCAAACAATGCGAATTGCTTAAAAATTAAAGGTGCATTAGAGTAAAAGCGGTAAAATGGAATAGCTCCGGCACGTTCTGCTTATAGAGTAGCAAGAATACCTCTACCCCGCGCCCAAGCTGCAATAACTTTGAAAAGGCCAAGCCGCCCACACGCTATGGGCGGCTTGGCTATTTTGTTAAATGCTTTTTAGCCGCTTCTGCTACACCTGCCCCATAAACAGCTGCACCACAAACGAAACAACCACCACCAGTGCCGAAATAATAAACCCATGCAGCATTGGCTTAAAGCCCGATTTTGAAACTTCTTTGAAATTGGTTTTGAGCCCAATAGCGCCCAGCGCCATTACCATAAAGAATTTTGAAAGGGTCGCCACTCCCTCGCTTACCCCCTCCGGCACATACCCGGTGCTCTTAATAGCAACCATGCCTAAAAACAGCAAAATGAAATAGGGGAATATCTTTTTAAGGTTGACGCTTTTTTTGCCCACAGTAGATGTGCCTGCCCCTGCGGCTGCCTTGGCCTCCAGCCGCTCGTTAATAAAGGAAAAGAGCAGCACCACCGGAATGATGGATAGCGTACGAGTAAGTTTTACAATTACCGAAAATGCCCCCGCAGCATCCGAAAAGGCATAGCCCGCCGCCACTACCGAAGAGGTATCGTTCACCGCCGTACCGGCCCAAAGGCCAAAGCCCATGTCGCTCATTCCAAAGTAGCGCCCCATAATGGGGAACAAAATAACCATGACGATATCAAATATAAAGGTTGCCGAAATAGCATAGGCAATGTCGCTATCCTGGGCATCTATGGTAGGGGCAATGGCCGCAATAGCAGAGCCGCCGCATATGCCCGTGCCGGCCGAAATAAGGCCGGAAAGCTTCCAATTCATGCCGAAAAGCTTGCCTAGCAGATACCCGCCGCCAAAGGCTGCCAGCAGCGTAAAGCACATGACAATCAGCGAATATTTGCCTACCTGCAGCACCTGCGTAAAGCTTAGGGTAATGCCCATAAGAATTATAGCAAGCCGCAGCACCTGCTTGGAAGCAAGCCCCACACCGCCCTTTAAAAAACCATGCCGCGTTACCAGCGGGTTAAGCAGCATACCAATGAGAAGTGCGAATACACCCCCGCTAATCAGGTGATAGGGAACGAACCCACTAATCCATACCGATACAAAACCCAGCACAACAGTTAGCGCAAGCCCTGCGCCATATTTTTTTACCAACCGCAAACAAGCTC
>CAYYOY010000314.1:0-1811 GCA_964473265.1 uncultured Oscillospiraceae bacterium | reverse complement strand
CAAATGGACGGCTTTGCGGTCTGCCGGGAAATACGTAAAAGCTCGAATGTACCTATTATTATGATAACTGCCCGGGGGGAAGATTTTGAAAAAATTATGGGGTTGGAAATTGGCGCGGACGATTACATAGTAAAGCCTTTTTCTCCGGGCGAGGTTATGGCGCGCGTTAAGGCCATTCTTCGTCGGGTTACCCGCGAGGGCGTGGCAGCGCAACGCTTTGTCTACGATACCCTTGTTATCAGCCTGGACGATTACACCGTAAGCATTGGTGGGGCAAACGTTTCGCTCACCAAGAAGGAACTTGAAATTCTATGGGCACTTGCCACCAATAAAAACAAGGTGTTTTCAAGAGACGCCCTATTAAACCTGCTTTGGGGCTACGACTACTTTGGCGATAGCCGAACAGTGGATAGCCATATTAAACGGCTGCGCGCCAAACTGGACGAATTTGACCACCCCACGTGGGAAATTAAAACGATATGGGGCGTGGGCTACAAGTTTGAGCTTGGCAAGCCCCAGGGCAAAACTTAAGCGGCCGCGCTGCAAATTTGGGGAAGGGGCTTGGTATGTTTAAAAGTAAAATAGCCCAACGGCTTAGCCTGTATTTTGCCGTAGCACTGTTGCTGTTTGCCTGCATAATTGGCGGAGTGTTTATGCTGCTGTTTCGCAACCACACCCTAAACATCCACAAAACCGAGCTGAAAAACCGGGCTAACTCCATTTCTCAAACGCTTTCAAGCTTTATGGGCAAAAACGGCATGGGGGGATACAATGCCTACATACGCCTTCTGGGCGATATTACGGGTGCCGATGTGTGGGTTGTAGACCAACAGCACAACTTGCTTACCACCTGCAACGGCCACGGTATGATGAGCAGCCACACGGTATGCAGCTACAACGAGCTGCCGCAAAACGCCGGGCAAATTATTGACGAGGTGTTTACCGACCAGACAGTATTCAGCGAAGATTTTAGCAGCCTGCTTTCCGAGCTTACTCTTACGGTGGGCGTACCCGTTAAAAACAGCGGGGGCAGTGTAGTTGGCGTTGTGCTGTTGCATTCTCCTGTGCATGGCATAAACGAAGCGGTCAACCAAGGGGCTTTTATTCTATTTATTAGCATTGCGCTAGCGCTTGTAGTGTCGTTTATACTTGCTATCTGGCTTTCCAAGCGTTTTACCGACCCTATTACCGCCAAAGAGGCTACCGACGCACTGCGCATGGAAAAAATACGGCGCGATTTTGTGGCCAATGTTTCGCACGAGCTGAAAACACCCGTTACCGTTCTTCGCGGCTCGCTGGAAGCACTGGCCGAAAAAGTGGTAACCGACCCACTTAAGGTAGAAAATTACCATAACCAAATGCTTGGCGAGGCAAAATTTCTAGAGCGGCTGGTGGGCGATTTGCTAGATTTATCTCGCCTGCAGAATATAGATTTTATTATTGAAAAGAGCGAAATTTCTCTTTGCGACCTATTGGACGATGTACTAAGAAGCGCCGAACAGCTTGCCAAAAACAAGGGGGTTACACTTTTGGTGCAGAGGCAGGCCACCACCTGCAGGTTTTATGGCGACTATGGCAGGTTGCGCCAAATGCTGCTGATTGTGCTGGATAATGCCGTGAAGTTTTCGCCTGAAAACAGCGTGGTCGAGGTGGTGTTTTCGGGCAACCTGTTATGGGTGCAGGATAGCGGAAGCGGTATTGCGCCTGAACATCTGCCATATATCTTCGACCGCTTTTATAAGGCCCGCACCGAAGATAACAAGAGCGGCACAGGTCTCGGGCTTGCCATTGCAAAGCAGATCGCGGACCGC
>CAYYOY010000313.1:0-1890 GCA_964473265.1 uncultured Oscillospiraceae bacterium | reverse complement strand
CCCTCTTTGTAGTAGGGGCCGGAGGGCGAAAGCACCGTAATAAACAGGTAGCTGTGTGCGGGGTGAACCCCGAGGAAATTATCGGTGGCAATTACAAACGGGCGAATATATAGCGAGGTGCCGGGGGCCGAGGGCACCCAGTCCTTCTCAATTTCTACCAGTTTTTCAATGGCTTGCAGGGTGAATTCTTCATCCATAACCGGCACGCACATACGCTCGCCCGAGACATTGAGCCGGCGCACATTTTCTTCCGGGCGGAAGAGCAGAATTTTTCCAGCCTCGGTGCGATAGGCCTTGAGGCCCTCGAAGGTGGTTTGGGCATAGTGCAGGCAGCTGGCTACCGGCGAAAGCTCAATGGGTGCAAACGGAACAATACGGGCCGAATGCCAGCCCTTACCTTCATCGTAGTTCATTAGCAGCATGTGGTCGGTAAAAACCTGGCCAAAGCCCAGCTGGTTTTGGTCGGCGGGCTTTGCCTTGGGAGCGCTGGTGAGTTGTACAGCAATTGGCATGGCAAACATCCTTTCCGGTGGGACAAACACTTGTCCCTTGCACTAAAACATTTGCACCATTTTACCATTTGCAACAATAAAATGCAAGGTGGCGGTGTAGCCGGTGCATTTTTGTATATAGGCGAAAGTTCTTCGCATGGGGTCGGGGCATGCTATTGTAATGTTCCCGCAGCCATTCTAGCAAAAAGGCCAAGGCCAAACTGCCCCCGTGGGCATTTGCCTTGGCCTTTGGCCTTATTGTGCCAGCAGCTAGGCTGCTAGTCTTACATGTTTTCCTTCAGAATTTCTATCTTGTTGCTTTCTTTCCACTTGGTAACCACAGCGTCGAAGGCTTCGTTCTGCTTCTGGCTCAGCAGCTCGTCGGTCAAAGACGTCTTAATGTCATCAAAAGGTACGGGGCCTTCAGTGGCGGTGGAAATACGCTTTAGAATATGGTAGCCAAAATCTGTGCCTACCAGGCCAGAGGTATCGCCATCCTTGGCAAGGGCTACGCCGGCTTCGGTAAATTCGGGCACATAGGTGGTGCAACCCTTATACATAATGTAGCCGGTGGTTTTATAGGGCTCACTCTTCATGCCGGGGTCTTCGCCCAGTTCTTCAATGAGCGTATTAAAATCTTCCCCTGCCTGCACGCGCTTCAGGGCTTCCTGGGCTTTGGGCTGCAGGTCTTTCAGGGCTTCGGCGCGAATAGCATCGGCCTCTTCGGGCTTTCCATCGTAATACCGCAGTTGGCTAATTTGGTCTTGAATTTCAGTGGGTAGGTTGAGCAGAATGTGCTTTACATAAAATACGCCCGCGGGGGTGTAGTAGATGCGTGCACCATTGCTCTTATCTTTATCGTAGTTGGTAATGTCTTCCGCATACCGCTTTTTGGCATCTTCCACTTTTTTATCGTATTCGGCCTTTGCGTCGGCTTCGGTTACGGTAACATTTGCCGTTTCCTGTTCATACAGGCGCTCGAAGAGCAGCTGGCCCAGCATCTCCTGCTCTACAATGGCCATGGTGAGTTTGTTATCGGTCATATATTTTTCTATAAAATCTTTTGCTTCCTTCTCGGGGTCGGCATTGCCCTGCGCGGCATAGTTCTGGGTAAGATATTCCAGGTTACTGGCGTACCAATCGTCCGCGTCGGCTTTGGCGTTCTGTTTATCTTCCTCGGTGGCTGTAATGCCGCGCTCAGCTTCCAGTTGCTTGTATATTTCCTTATCGATGAGCATGTTGATAATGCTCTGCTTCATGGAATCGATAATTTCAGCATTTTCTTCGGTATCTTCCAGGCCATACTGGTTGAGCACGATGTCCAGCTCTTGTTTGAACTGGCCATACTTAATTTCAGTATTCCCTACAATGGCCACCGATTTTTTATCGGCGGCAGATC
>CAYYOY010000312.1:0-1892 GCA_964473265.1 uncultured Oscillospiraceae bacterium | reverse complement strand
GACGGCGCGGCAACCGCCGCGCAAAAGCGACAGCCAAAGCGCGTAATCTTCGTGGAAATAGTTTGAAGAAAAACGGGCGTGCTGCCCAAGGTTTGTCCGCAAAAGCACCGTGGAGCATCCTATTACATTTTCTTTAAGCAGCTCGCTGTAGGTGACGGACGGGGGTACTTGATATACCCCACCACACAAGCTACCTTGGCTATCAATGGTGCGGTAGGCGGTGTAGCAAAGGTCGGCATTGGCGGCCTGCAGGGCGGCCAGCTGTTTTTCCAGCTTGTCGGCTTCCCAAAGGTCGTCGCTGTCTAAAAAAGCTAGGTATGCACCGGTGGCCTGGCTCCAGCCCAGGTTGCGGCTGGCGGCCACACCCTGGTTTTTAGCTTGGCAAAGCAGCTTCACCCGGGGGTCTTGCTCGGCTATCTGCCGCACCAATTCTGCGGTATTGTCAGAGGAATGGTCGTCCACCACAATGAGCTCCAGCTGGCGGTGGGTTTGCAGCAGTACCGAATGGATGGACTGTGCAATGGTTTGCTGGGCATTGTAGGCCGGCATAATAACCGAAACCATTTGCTCCAACGCCAACACCCCCACAGATCGAATGTTATTATTATATCACTTTCGGGGTTAAAAGTCGATATAAATGCATTTTTTGGCAAGTTACAGGGGTATATGCAAGCCGTAGGTGTACCCTGAAAGCTCCATTTCGGCTGCAACTACCCCTGGCCACCGCTTTGTGTTTCGGCAGCAGCGGGCACTTTCCCTTCCCCCGCTTCGGCTTCGGTGTCGCCCTGTTCGCCCCCCTCTGCCCCGGAACATACCGTAGTGTCTTGGGGCTCTGTCTGTTCATCCTTGGTAAGACGTTTATGCTTTTGGGGGTGTTCCGCATTCATACGCATCATAATGGCCTGGGCAAACAGCTCGGGGTAGTATTTGGCTAGGAACTGCATATCCTTTGCGGGCACGGTATCTCCACACATAATACGCCGGGCAATTTCCATGCAATCCAGCTCTTTTCTAAAGCTGTCGGCCTGGGCCTTGGTCTCCTTTTTAGAGCTTTCCAGTTGCTGCAACAGCTGCTGCGTAAGCATTTCCATCTGCTGTAGGTGGCGGTGAAAATCGCGCAGTTTTGCCTGGTAAGCCCCTTCGGGCGAAATTGCAACCGAATCTGCCGGGCCGGCGGGGGTTGCAGTGTTTCCTTTTTGCTCGGCGGTAGGGGAACCTAAAGTATTTTCTTGCCGCATAGCCCGAATATTTCCAGTATGCCGCCGGCTTACCTGTATCTGCATATTGCCGCCTCCTAATGTTGGTAATATCCTACATTAAAATAATACGGCTGCTGCTGCAAAAAACTAAGCCCGCGTGTTATAATAATACTATAGCTTTACAGTAGAGTTCCATGTAGAAAAGCGGAGGCTACCATGCTTAACAAAGAGATTTATTTTGCCGGCGGGTGCTTTTGGGGCACTGAAAGGTTTTTACAGAACATTTATGGTGTTGTGGATACCCAAGTGGGCTATGCAAATGGTCGCGTAGAAAACCCCAATTATAAACTGGTTTGCTCCGGCACAACCGGCTTTGCCGAAGCGGTTAAAGTAACTTATAATAGCCACCTGCTTACATTGCCTTTTTTACTACGCCTGTTTTTTGAAAGCATTGACCCTACTTCGCTCAACCGACAGGGGGGCGACACCGGTGAACAGTATCGCACCGGGGTATATTATACAGAGCAGGCTGACGAGGCTGTTATTTTGCAAGAGCTTGCTGCACTGCAAAAGCACCACACCAAAAAAGTAGTGGTCGAATGCCTGCCGCTGCAAAACTACTACCCTGCGGAAGAATATCACCAGCAGTATCTTACCAAAAACCCGGGCGGCTACTGCCATATTTCCCCTGCA
>CAYYOY010000311.1:0-1906 GCA_964473265.1 uncultured Oscillospiraceae bacterium | reverse complement strand
CATACCCCATAATACACTTTTGGGGCTAAAACAGTTACAGTGCAATTGTAGTGCAAGCTTGGGTTTATTAAAAATTTACCTTACAGGGTGGCTCAAACGCTGTTTTCCGGCTGGTTTGCGCAACTTCCTGTTTGCTACATACACCGCAATAAACTGTATAAAGGAGCAAGCGCATGACTGGGGAAATACTCTGCATCGGTACAGAACTGCTGTTAGGAGATATTATCAACACCAATGCCGCCTACTTGGCACAGCGGCTTTCCCAACTTGGCATAGATGTCTACCACCAAAGCGTGGTGGGCGATAACCCTGGGCGTATCCGCCAGGCGCTGGAACTGGCACTTTCTCGGGCCGAACTTGTTATAACAACCGGTGGCCTTGGCCCCACCTGCGACGATATTAGTAAAGAAATGGCCGCCGAGCTGTTTGGCCTGCCGCTGGAAGAGCACGAGCCATCGCTGCGGCACTTAGAAAATTTCTTTGAAAAAATTGGGCGTGAAATGACCCCCAACAACCGCAAGCAAGCACTGTTGCCACGCGGTGCACAGGTGTTCGCCAATGGCGAGGGCACCGCCCCCGGCTTTGCGGTGGAAAAACAGGGGAAAATCATCTTAATGCTGCCCGGGCCACCCCGCGAAATGAAGGCCATGTTCGAGCAGAGCGCTGCCGGGTATCTGGCAGGCTTTTCGCAAAGTGTGCTACATTCCACTACAGTGCATATTTTCGGCATGGGGGAATCGGCCGTAGAGCAGCAGCTGCGGCCTATTATGGAAGCCAGCCAAAACCCCACGCTGGCCCCCTATGCCAAAGAGGGCGAGGTGCAGCTGCGCATTACCGCCAAAGCCGGGGATAAAGCCCAAGCCCAGGCGCTTATAGCCCCCATGCTGGAAAAGCTGCGGGCCACGCTGGGTGAGCTTATCTATGGCATTGATGTGGGTAACCTGCAAACCGCACTGGTGCAGGCGCTGCGGCAGCGCGGCCTGCACATTGCCACCGCCGAAAGCTGCACCGGCGGCCTGGCCGCCCAGCGCATTACCCAGCTTCCCGGCGCTTCGCAGGTGTTTGATATGGGGGTTTGCAGCTATTCCAACCAGGCCAAGCAGCAGCTGCTGGGGGTAGACCCTAAGACATTGGAGCAGCAGGGCGCCGTTTCGGCCGAGGTAGCCGGGCAAATGGCCGCCGGTGTGCGCAAAGCCGCGGGGGCCGATATTGGCCTTAGCATCACCGGTATTGCCGGGCCCGAGGGCGGCAGCCCGCAAAAGCCCGTAGGGCTGGTGTATGTGGCGGTAGATAGCCCCTGGCACAGCCAAGTGCTGGAACTGTACCTGAGCCGCGGCGGCCAAAGCGACCGCCTGCGCATCCGCCACATGGCCTGTATGTACGCGCTGCACCTGGCGCTGCGCACGGCACAAAAGCACCCACAGCCACCAAAGGAGGACGCATAAATGATTAAGCACATTGTTATGTGGAAGCTTAAGGAAGAGAACAAGGTTGAAAACGCTGCCAAAATTCAAAAAATGTTGGAAGGCCTGCAGGGCCGCATTGACGGCCTGCTATACGCCGAGGTGCGCCGTGGCTTTGGTGAAAAAAGCTACGACCTCTGCCTTTACAGCGAGTTTACCAGCCCCCAAGCGCTGGCCCACTACCAAGAGCACCCGCTGCACCAAGAGGTACGCAATTTCGTACACCAGGTTATTACCGAGCGCGCCGCATGCGATTACGAGCCCTAAACCTTGTAAATTAACGGCCAGTTCACACATTCGCATCTAAAATTGTCTAGAATAAGCCTTGTAACCCAAGCCGCTGGCGGCAATTTGCCCATGTGGCCAACAATATTGAAAAGCGAGGAAGACGAATGAAAAAGTTTGCCCGGGGCGCCAAGCTGGTAGCGCTGCTGCTGGCGGTG
>CAYYOY010000310.1:0-1933 GCA_964473265.1 uncultured Oscillospiraceae bacterium | reverse complement strand
GCCGTGCAAAACAATATTGTGCGGTGCGGGTGCTCTATCCTTTGTCGGCAAACAAAGGGTTACAGCTGCCCGAAGAAACCATTGTTGCTATTGCCCGCAGTTGCTCTATGCTGCTGCAAACAATATAAGTATGTACAAGAAAACGGCTGCTGCAAACCATAGAGTTTGCAGCAGCCGTTTCTTTGGTTTTAGGCTGTACGCAAGCCTTTGTTGCGGTTTTTCCACATAACCCACAGTGGGCCTGCAATGCAAATGGATGAGTAGGTACCTGAAATAAGGCCTACCAGCATGGGCACCGCAAAGGTGATAATAGAGCTTACATTATAAACATAAGCCACTATGGCTACCACCAGCATAGCGGTAAAGGTAGTAAATGAAGAAATAATGGAACGCCGTAGCGATTGGTTAATGGAATGGTTCATCAGTTCACCGGTGCGAAGTTTGCCTTGATGTAGGCGATTGTTTTCGCGCACACGGTCGTAAATTACAATGGTATCGTTGAGCGAATACCCCAGAATGGTGAGCACCACAGCGATAAAGTTATCGTTCAGCGGGAAGCGGAAGATGATGAAGGTTGCAAAAATAACCATTACATCGTGCAGCAGTGCCACAACTGCCATAACTCCAGCCGACCAGCCACTAATGGCTTTAAAGCGAAGGCCCACGTAAACAATCATAAGCAGCGAGGCAAAAGCAACCGCTACCAAACTTTTGGTAAGGAATTCTTTACCAATGGTAGGGTCTACGCTGTTGGAAGCTTCTATCTTCACATTGGAACTGGGGAAAACCTGATGCAGCTTATCGGAAATTTCCACCTGCTTTTCGCTGGAAATGCCCTTGGATTGTGCCAGTGAAACTTTTATGCTTTGCAGGCCGGTGGCAACGTCGGTGCTGGTTTGCAGCGAAACAGGGCTGTCCACCATAGATTCCACCGTGCTCTTAAATAGGTTGGTATCAATTTCGCCGGTGTAGCTATAGGTGATGATGCTACCACCCCGGAACTGAATGTCTAGGTTGACGCCGAAAATCATAGAGCATACCAGCGCCAGTGCCAGCAGTGCCAAAGAGATGCTAAAGAACAGCTTGCGCTTTCCAACAAAATCAATCATTCTTTACACCTCCATACAGCCAAGGGTTCTTGCAGGCCTTAAACTTGCTAAGCGAAGTGAGCATTAAGCGTGAAGCCAGCACACCCATTAGCAGGTTGAGAATTACGCCCACCAGCAGCGTATACCCAAAGGAATAGATAGGGCCTGCGGTGGAGGGCCCGAACCAGAAGAAGAGAGGCGAAAGTAGCGTTGAGAAAATGCTTTTCGGCGGGCCGAAAGCGCCCATAAGAATAACCGCTACGATGATAACCGTAATGTTGCCGTCGAAAATAGCCGTGAAAGCCCGGCTAAAACCGGTGCGTACAGAGCCCTCGATGGTTTTGCCGGAACGAATTTCTTCTTTAATACGTTCTGCGGTAATAACATTGGCATCCACACCGAAGCCGATGGCCAGTATAATACCGGCAATACCCGGCAGTGTAAGCGTAAAGGAAGGCACTGCGGCAAAGAAGCCGGTAATAGAAGCCAGCATGAAGATAACCTGCCCTGCCAGCGCAATGACCGCCACCATACCCGGTAGCCGATAGAGCACCAGCATGGTAATGCTGACAAGAATAAAGGCGATTACACCGGCCAAAATCATGGCATCTTTTGCGCCCTGGCCCAGTGTAGGCGAAATGGAATTGTAGTTTTCGGTTTGCAGGCTGAAGGGCAGCGCACCGCCGTTAATTTTATCGGCAAGGTCTTTTGCTTCCTGCGGGGTAAAACTGCCGCTGATAATGGCTTTTCCGTCGTTAATGGCGGTGTCTACCCGAGGGTAGGAAATTAGTGTATCATCCATCCAAATGGAAATTACTTTACCCACCAGGCGGCCTGTGGCCGAG
>CAYYOY010000309.1:0-1940 GCA_964473265.1 uncultured Oscillospiraceae bacterium | reverse complement strand
CCGGTCGGATTTGAACCGACGGCCTGCGCATTACGAATGCGCTGCTCTACCACTGAGCCACGGAAGCATATTTGTGAGGGCGGGGCTTCCGCCATCGTCTTTGTTTATTATAAACCGCTTCATATGCCGCTTTGAACTACCTATCCTTATGCACAACCATAGACCTGCTGATTACGAATAGCTGCTCTACCGGCTGAGCCGCAGCAGCGGGTTTATTAAATTCTATGTAGCCTGCTTCTCTTTCGTGCGCTGCGCCTTTTTGCAGAAGGGCAGGGGATATTTTGCATGCTTGCTATGGTGCTCTATACAGGCTAGGCAGTTGCCATGCCGCTTACAGTTTTTCCACTTGCAGGTGCAATTGAGCATAGGTGTTTGCGCCAAAACACAGCCTTCCTCTCGGTTTACATGCGTCGGGCTTGTGCCTGCAAGGTGTCACATGCAGTATTATAATCGCTGGGCCGGTTTCCGTCAAGGGGCAAAGTGAAGGGCAGGCCAGGCACAATGCCCGGCCTGCCCAATTACGAACGCCGTTACTTCAAAATAGAGAGCAACACGCCGGCCGCCACTGCCGAGCCAATTACGCCTGCCACATTGGGGCCCATGGCGTGCATTAGCAGGAAGTTGCCGGGGTTGGCCTCTTGCCCCACGCGTTGCGAAACACGCGCGGCCATGGGCACTGCCGAAACGCCGGCCGAGCCAATCAGTGGGTTTACCTTGCCGCCGGTAACCCGGTACATCAGCTTGCCAAGCAGCACGCCGCCGGCGGTGCCGCAAGCAAAGGCGATAAGGCCCAGCGCAATAATGCCCAGTGTCTGCCCGGTTAGGAAGCGGTCGGCCGTGGCGGTAGCACCTACCGAAACGCCCAAGAAGATAGTTACAATATTAATAAGCTCGTTCTGAGCCGTCTTATTTAACCGTTCCGTCACGCCCGATTCCTTCAGCAGGTTACCCAGCATTAGCATGCCCAGTAGGGGAGCGGCAGGCGGCACCACAAACGAAACCACCAGTGTTACAGCAACGGGGAACACAAGCTTTTCAAGCTTGGAAACCGGCCGCAACTGTTCCATTACCACTTCGCGTTCAGCCTTGGTGGTAAGCAACTTCATAATAGGCGGCTGAATGATAGGCACTAGCGCCATGTAGGAATAGGCCGCCACGGCAATAGGGCCCAGCAGGCTTTCGCACAGCTCTTTGGTTACATAAATGGCGGTAGGGCCATCTGCACCGCCAATAATAGCAATTGAACCGGCGGCATTGGGCGCAAAACCCAGCACCCGGGCACCCACAAAGGTAAGGAAAATGCCCAGCTGTGCCGCCGCACCCAGCAAAAAGCTCTTAGGGTTGGCAATTAGCGGGCCAAAATCTGTCATAGCGCCGATACCTAAGAAAATAAGCGGCGGGTAAATGCCCAGCTTTACCCCCTGGTAAAGGTAGTAAATAAGCCCACCCTCATCGTAGGAAGAAAGGCCGGCCATGGGAATGTTGGCCAGCAGCATGCCAAAGGCAATAGGCAGCAGCAACAGTGGCTCATACTGCCTGCCAATGGCCAGATACAACAAAAAACAAGCCACGGCCAGCATAATGGCCTGGCCGTATGTAATGTTGAAAAAGCCAGAATTTATAACCATGGTATTAATGGTAATAAAAAATTCCTGCATTGTACACCCAAGCTTTCTGTTTGAATTGGTACAGCTGCCCTATACCGAGTAAATGTTTTGACGAATGCCCTCCAGCGCCCAGGGGCTGCGTCCCGGCATGCTACGGCTAATTTGGCGCAACTGCACCGTACCTTGGCTAGATGCGGCCACTGCCGCGGCAATTACCGCTACCACTTCATCGGGAATACCATCCTCCACTACCGGCGGCGCAGCGGCAACGGCAACCGGTGGTTGGGGCTGGGGCTTGGGTTGTGCGGCTTTACCTGAAGCCATGTTGAATGC
>CAYYOY010000308.1:0-1950 GCA_964473265.1 uncultured Oscillospiraceae bacterium | reverse complement strand
TTGGCCAGAGGTGAACTGCAGGTGCTGGGTGCTACCACCACTCCCGAATATCGTCGCTTTATTGAAAAAGACCCTGCGCTGGAACGTCGCTTCCAAAGCATTTTGGTGGAGGAACCCAGCGAAAAGGATGCAGTAGAAATTTTAATGGGCCTTCGCCGGCGCTATGAGGAGCACCATAAAATTCGTATTAGCGACGAAGCCGTTCATGCTGCGGTTTCGCTTTCGGTGCGCTACCTGCCTGAAAAATTTCTTCCAGACAAAGCCATAGACCTGCTGGACGAAGCCTCGGCTACTGTGCGTTTGCGCACCTATACCTCGCCCACCTCGCTGCGTGAGCAAGAAGACCGCCTGCGCAGTCTGCGGGAGGATTTGGAAACCGCTATTAACATGCAAGATTTTGAACAGGCTGCCAAAATTCGCGATAGCGAACGCGAGGTGCGCGAACGCCTGGTGAAGCTGAACAAGGAATGGCAACGCCAAAGCGGCCGCCAGGGCATTCAGGTAACAGCGCAGGATGTAGCGGTGGTGGTTTCGCAGGCCACAGGTATTGATGTTACCACCCTTACCGAGGAGCAATCGGCGCGCCTGCTGCGCATGGAAGAGCTGCTGCACCGCCAGGTGGTAGGGCAAAACGAAGCCGTTTCGGCCGTAGCACGCTCTATTCGCCGCAGCCGTGTAGGCCTGGGCGACCCTTCGCGCCCCATAGGCTCGTTTATCTTCCTGGGGCCCACGGGTGTAGGCAAAACTCAGCTCTGCCGCGCCCTGGCCTATGCCATGTTTGGCAGTGAGGATGCCATGATACGCATGGATATGTCAGAATATATGGAAAAGCACAGCGTTTCGCGCATGACAGGCCCACCGCCCGGCTATGTGGGCTACGAGGAGGGCGGCCAGCTTACCGAACGTGTGCGCCGCAAGCCCTATTCCGTAGTGCTGTTTGATGAAATTGAAAAAGCACACCCTGATGTTTTTAACCTTATGCTGCAAATTATGGAGGACGGCCAGCTTACCGATAGCCAGGGCCGCAAGGTAAGCTTCCGAAACACCGTAATTATTATGACCTCGAATGTAGGCGCCCGCTTTCTAAGCGAACGCAAGAGCTTGGGCTTTACCCAAGAGGCACAGAATGCACAATCGGCTGTGCACAAGGATGTAATGCAGGAGCTCAAACGGCTCTTCCGGCCCGAATTTCTTAACCGTGTGGATGACACCATCATCTTCCAAAACCTAAGCAGGGAAGAGTTGCGCAGCATTGCCGAAAAGATGTTGGCAGCCGTAAACCAGCGGCTTACCGCCCTAGGCATTACCGCAGAATTTACACCCGACGTGGCCGAAAATATTTCACAGGAAGGCTACGACGCTGCCTATGGTGCCCGCCCGCTACGCCGTGCTGTGCAAAACCGTATAGAAGATATTATTGCCAGCCAGCTGCTGGAAGGCTGTGTAAAAAAGGGTGACCGCCTCATTTGCAATTGGAAGGACGGCCTGCAAATTACCAAGGCAAGCGTATAACCACAGGTTTAATAAGCTTTGGCCATATCAACCTGCTACTGCAGGTTCATATGGCCGGGGCTTTCTTATTTATAGCGGAAATATTCCTTTAGCATAAGTATTTAAGTTTTTATTCTGCAGTGGTATAATAAGAAAAAACGTACAGGAGAGATGACTGTGGAAGTTGGAGCAAAAGCCACCAAGCAAACCCTTGTAGACCAGACCAATGTTGCCCGCAACCTGGATAGCGGCGATGTAGACGTTTTTTCTACCCCCAGCATGATAGCCCTGATGGAATATGCCGCTGCCGCCAGCCTAGTGCCCTACCTGGAGTCCGGCCAAACCTCGGTGGGCACCGTGGTAGATATTGCGCACACCGCCGCAACCCCTATGGGCATGCAGGTGAAGGCCCATGCTGAAATTACCGCTGTGGAAGGCAAACTGGTGCAGTTTAAGGTT
>CAYYOY010000307.1:0-1955 GCA_964473265.1 uncultured Oscillospiraceae bacterium | reverse complement strand
TTTCATGTTTTGCCAATTTTTTTGCCTTCCTTGGTGGTAAGCAGCGTGAAGGTCATACCATATGCTTCTTTGCCCATTACCTTGCGCACCAGCTCAATGCCACCCAGGATATTGGCCCATTGGTCGTTGCCGCCCAGCTGCATTTCGCAGTTGCACTCCCTATAAAGATGCAAAAAGTCGTAGCTTTGCATGAGCATATAGTTGAATTCCAGGAAGGAAAGGCCGTTTTCCATGCGGGTTTTAAAGCATTCGGCGGTAAGCATTTTGTTTACCGAAAAATGCACCCCCACTTCGCGTAGGAATTGAATGTAGTTGAGTTGCAATAGCCAATCGCCATTGCGCAGCATAAGGGCTTTATCGGGAGAGAAATCGAGCAGGCGCGACATTTGCCGCCGGAAGCATTCGGCGTTGTGGTTAATTTGTTCAGGCGTAAGCATTTGGCGCATGTCTGTTTTGCCTGTGGGGTCGCCCACCATGGTGGTGCCGGTGCCCAGCAGTGCAATGGGCCTATGGCCGGCCTGTTGCAAATGGCGCATTACCACCAGCTGCAGCAAGTGCCCTACATGCAGGCTGTCGGCAGTTGCATCGAAGCCTATATAAAATGTAACCGACTGATTTTCCAGCTTTTGGCGAATTTGTTCCGGGTGGGTCATTTGCGCAATTAGCCCCCGGCGTTCAAGTTCCTGATATACCGTCAAAACTGTTACTTCCTTTCTTGTTGGGAAATAGGCAGATAATGTGTTTTCTAGTTACCGGCCATTTGCAGCATTTCGTCGGCACTTTTGAGCGCCGTTTGGGTAATTGCGTCGCCCACGGCAATACGAGCGAGCTCGTGCACGCGTTCCTCGCGAGATAATAAACGCATATGGGTAAAGGTGCGCTGCTGTTCTACTTCTTTGTAAATATACAAATGCCGCTGGGCATAGGCAGCTACCTGTGCCAGATGGGTTACACACAGCACCTGGCGGTTTTCGGCTGCCTGGCGCAGCTTTTGGCCAATTTTCTGGGCGGCACGTCCGCTCACGCCGGTATCTACCTCATCAAAAATAAGCGTACCGATGTTGTCTTTATCCGAAAGCACATTTTTAATGGCCAGCATGGTACGGGCCAGCTCTCCCCCCGAGGCAATTTTAGCCAAGGGCTTAGGTTCCTCGCCGGTGTTGGTTACAATAAGCAGTTCTATGTCATCCTGCCCGGTAAGGCCAAAGGGCTTGTTGGTGTGTGCAATGCTCAGGCGCACCTGAGGCATATCTAAAAAGGCAAGCTCATGTTCCACCTTTTGGGTAAAGGCTCCGGAGGCTGACAATCGCGATTGGGTAAGAGCAGCGGCCTTTTGCTGCAATACTGCCTGCTGTGCCTGCAGCTGGCGGGTGAGCTCTGTGGTAAGCTCGTCGGAAAGCTCAAGACGTTCCAACTCGGCTTTGCAGCCTTCTAAATGATCTAACATTTGTTCAATGCTACCGCCATATTTGCGCCCCAGGCGGTGAATAAGCTCTAGGCGGGTTTCAATGGCGTCCAGCTGCCGGGGGTCAAAATCGGTAGTTTCTAAATAATCACGCAGCGTAACAGCCAGTTCTTCCAGTTCATACTGCAGCTCGTGGCAGCGGGTAGCCAATGGCTGCAGTTCGCCAATAAAGGCCGAAGCGTCGGTAAGCGAGGTTTCCAGCGTCTGCCCCAATTCCAAGATACCGGGCTGTTCCCCATCGCCCGACAGGGCGGCCCGCCCCAGCGCCAGTGCTCGGGTGATGCGCTCGGCATTTTTTATCAGGCTGCGCTGGGCGGCAAGCTCTTCTTCCTCACCGGGGGTAAAACCGGCGCTTTCCAGCTCGCTAATTTGAAAGCTGAGCATATCCAGCCTTTGTGCCTTTTGGGCCTGGTCCATAGAAAGCTCTTCCAGCCGGCTACGCAGATGGCTGTAGGTATCATATTCCTTGCGGTATTGTTCCAACAGCTCG
>CAYYOY010000306.1:0-2010 GCA_964473265.1 uncultured Oscillospiraceae bacterium | reverse complement strand
AGGGGCATGAAGAAGCTGCCGAAAGCCTACACGCTTTGGAAGCAAACCTGCGGCACATAAACTGCCCTCATTGCGGCACCAGCATAATAGATTTTTGCATGCTGAAAAGCGGTGAACTTGCCACCTGCGACCATTGCGGTAAAACCTACGAGTATCACTCTGGTGCGCTCTGCCGTAAAGTGTAGGCATGCTTGCAGCCGCAGCTGCATAGTTTTTGGCAGTATTATATTAAATTTTTGTATTGACTCATATAATTTTTATGCTATAATAAAGAAAAGCCTTGCCGGAGAACGGAGATTGCAAGGATTCTAGGATGTGCCCTACACCCTAGGATACATGCAATTTTTTTCTTTTGCCAAGGCTTTATTGCGTTACTATAATAAATAAGGGAAGATGGGAACGAACATGAGAGGGAAACTGCGATCGGCAAAGTTTTGGGTATGCATTGCTCTGGTCTTATGTCTGGTGGGAATGGTTGGCGCTTCTTTGGTGCAAACAAGCGGCAATAAGGTTATTATTAAGGAAATGAGCTGGGAAAGCCCCTCTGGCCACCAGTTGAGCGCTTATTTGTTTAAGCCGCCCACGGCCAGTAAGCAAACCCCCGCTCCGGCTGTTGTAACCATTGAGGGCTGGTACAACAACAAAGAAATGCAGGACCTATATTCAATAGAACTGGCTCGGCGTGGTTATGTGGTTCTGGCGCTGGATATGCACAGCCACGGAAACTCCGAGAGCCTTTCCCCCGAAGAGCTGTATGACGGCGCAGTGGGTGTGGACGGTGCGGTGCGGCTTTTGGCCGATCTCCCCTACGTAGACGTTTCCCGTATTGGTGTTACGGGGCATTCCAGTGGTGGCACAGCCTGCAATATGGCGGTGGCTCTTGATAACGAGCGCGAGATTCCCCTTATTAAGAGCGTGCTGCAACAGGCAGGTGACTGGCAGGACGATACCGGCGGCGACCACAGCGGCGACTACGGCGCGCGTAGCGTGGGCATTATTGCCAGCGAGTATGACGACTTTTATTTTGGCACATACGACGATGCCGGCAACATGCTTACAAACCCCAGGCAGTTCTTTGAAACTGAGGGTGCGAAAAAGTTCTTAAACTTCAACGAAAATGGCTTTACCGGTGAGGCTGTAAGCGGAAAATATTACACCAAGGCCTTTGATAATGAAACCTCGTACCGGGTAATCTACCGCCCCACCATGCCCCATGCCTTTGTGCCCTTCTCTATTTCATGTGTTGACTATGCGATCGATTATTTTGAAACAACACTGGGCGCCCCCCGTCCGCTGGCTGCCGGCAACCAGATATGGGTGTGGAAAACCTTCTTTAACGCGGTGGGCCTTATTGGTTTCTTCATTTTCATGTACAGCTTTACCCTAGCTATGCTAGAAACCCCCTTGTTTGCTGTGCTGCGAAGCGATGCACTGGTGCAGCCCCGGCCCGCGGCAGATACCAAAGGCAATCTCTGGTTCTGGGGTTCGCTTATTCTCGGCGCTATTTTCTCTGGCTTTAGCTTTATGGTGTGTATGAACACCATTTACTCTACCACTACCGAATGGTTTACCCAGACCGGCCCCTTAACCCTTGGGGTGTGGGCGGCTGCCTGCGGTATATTCGCACTTATTATAATGGGTCTGTTTTATGTTACATATGGCAAACAGCGCGGCTGGAGCGCCAAGGAAACAGGCGTTTTCATCAGCTGGGAAAAGCTGTGGAAAACCGTTCTGCTTGCTGTTATTACTATTGTAGTATCTTTCAACCTTGTGTTCTTCGCCCAGTATTTCTTTATGACCGATTTCCGTTTCTATGTACTGGCTGTTAAAACATTTGGGCCGGACAAAGTGGTGCTTGCCCTAAAATACCTACCGTTCTTCCTCTTGTTCTACGTAGTAAATTCTATAAGCGTAAACTGCTTTAACTACAACACCATTGGCGGCTAGGGCTACGGCAACGTGGTGCTGCTGGGCCTTTTCAATTCCCTTGGGGCAATTTTCATTGTTGCT
>CAYYOY010000305.1:0-2016 GCA_964473265.1 uncultured Oscillospiraceae bacterium | reverse complement strand
AAAGCCTATGCCGTTTCGGGCACCGATTTTGCCAAGCTTGGTGTTACCAGCAATCGCGACTTGCCCGGCTTTAACCGCAAAATGTCGCTGCCTGCCAAGCAAATTAACCTAATTGTAAACGCCCGGGTAGAGCTTGCCCCCAAGCCACTTGCCGAAATTGTAGAGCAGGCCATTACCCACCTTGCCGCAAAGCACGGTGCACAGCTTGGCGAAATTGCCACCGAAGCCTTTATACCCGGCGAGCCCTCCCCCACTCATCGCATGTAAGCATGAGTTGCTTTTCAAAATAAAAGCCCCGGTAGTTTTTAGCTACCGGGGCTTTTGCTTATCCGAAATACATATAAAGCTGACAGCGCAGCATGCCGTTGTAGAGCTTGCGGCGCTTGTTGGCCTTGCGGCCAAACAGCGTTTCAAATTCCTCATGCGGGCTAATAATGTAATAGCTTACGCCCTCGGCTGGGGTAAAAACACGTCCCATGGTTTTGTAAAGAGCTTCGGCCTCGTGCAGCTCCAGCATGCGTTCGCCGTAGGGTGGGTTTGCCACCACCAGGCTTTTGCCGGTGGGCGGGGTAAACTGCTCCAGGTTTGCTAACTGCGCCTGCACCTTACTAATAACACCGGCTTTCTTGGCGTTTTCCAGCTTTAAGGCAACGGCCTCGGGGTCAATATCCCCACCATAGGCACGAAAGGTTGTATCTTTGCGCACTTCGGCTGCGGCGGCCTGGCGTTGCTGCTGCCATATGCCTGTGGGTATCTGGCACCAGGCCTCGGCGGCAAAGCGGCGGCGCAGCCCGGGGGCAATATTCAGCGCCTTAAAGGCCGCCTCAATTAGAAAGGTGCCCGAACCACAGCAGGGGTCGTAAATTTGGGTATCGGGGTAAATGCGGGCAAGGTCTAGAATACCGGCGGCCAGTGTTTCCTTCAGTGGCGCCTGGTTGCCCTTGGGGCGATAGCCCCGTTTGTGCAGGCCGGGGCCGGAAGTATCCAGATACAGGCTGCAGAGGTTTTTGTGCAGCGAAAATTCTAGCTGGTGCACCGGCCCGCTTTCAGGGAACTGTGCCAGGCCGTATACCCCCTCCAGCCGTTTTACAGCAGCCCGCTTGATAATAGATTGGCAGGCCGGCACGCTTGTAAGCTTACTTTCCAACGACCAACCTTTTACAGGGAAAGCGTCGGTCTTGGCAATGTAGTCTTCCAGCGGCAATGCCCGCACGCCTTCAAAAAGCTCGTCAAAGCTTTCGGCGGAAAAACTGCCCAGCAAAATTTGCACCCGTTCGGCTGTGCGCAGCCAAAGGTTGGCTTTGGCCAGCAGCTCCAGTGGGCCGCAGAAATTTACGCGCCCATTTTGTGCCAAAACGTCCTGCGCGCCCAAGCGTTTTAGTTCACCAGATAGCACGCTTTCAAGCCCAAAGTGGCAGGGCGCGCTGTAGTGTAGAATTGGCTGCATGTTTCCTCCTTGTGAAAACGGCAGTGCCGGACGCTGCACACCGCAACCCCCGGCACTGCCCCACTGTTTTTTAAGTAAATATTACGCCTGCTCCAGCAGACCATAGGTGCCGTCCTTGCGGCGGTACACCAAGTTTACATCGCCAGTCTCGGCCGATTTATATAAGTAAAATTGGTGGTCTAGCATATTCATCTGCAGAATGGCTTCCTCCACCGTCATGGGTTTGAGTGCAAAGCGTTTGGTGCGCGCAATAATATATTCGGGAGTATCGAGATCGTCGTAGCTGTCGTGGCCCGGCTCGGCTTCTACCGCACGGAACTTTTTGGCCAGCTTAGATTTATTTTTTAAAATTTGCTTTTCCAGCACGTCCACTGCGGCTTCCAGAGAATCAAAGCGGTCTGAAGTAGTTTTTTCGGTTCTGAAAATCATACCCTTGGAGGCTACCGTAATTTCCACCGTTTCGCGGTCGCCCTCGCGGGTTACAATTACAGTGGCTTTGGCGTCCTCGTAAAAATACTTAACCAGCTTTTTCAGTTTCTTTTCAATGCGTTAACGGAAAGTTTCTTTGA
>CAYYOY010000304.1:0-2027 GCA_964473265.1 uncultured Oscillospiraceae bacterium | reverse complement strand
GTCTTGCACACTGGATGATGGCAAAGTAGTTATCAAGTTCAAGGATAACTTTACTCTGGCAGAGCCCAAGGTTCCCAACTTTGAAATCGATACCATCAAAGTAAAGGCCATTAAGGATATCAAAACCGAGAATATCAAGAAGAACGATATCTATGCCTTCACTGGCACAAAAACTTATAAAGTTGGTTTTGATGCCTTTACACCTGTTAAGCTGTCTGCTACCAGCCCCACACTCCTTAACGATGAGCTGGTTAAGTTCGAGAAGGATGGCAGCGATTCCTACAACGACTACACTTTCTCCTATGATGACGTAACTCTTGAGTTCCGCGCATATGACGGCGACAAGATTTACTTTGGTGTAGACACCTCTGCTCTCCTTGACATCGTAAAGGAATATCCCGATGCCGACCTCAAGTTCTACGACATGAGCCACACCGTTCTTTCGGGCAATGGCACTCTGTCTATCAACGGTGAAGAGGGCAACTATATCTACGAAGTGAAGACTGCTGTTGTTGCTGTGAGCGCCGACGAAGGCACTCCCACCACCACCACCAAGACCGTTATCGCTCCTTCTTCCCTGAAGTGGAACGCTGACGAGTATGCCTTCAAGGGCAAGGTTCGCACCGCTGGCATCTATGTTGTTTCTGACGTAGAGCTGAAGGCTGTTGCCGCTACCCCCGAAGACAAGAACCCCGCTTCCGGCAAATAAGCCATTCCCCAACTTATAAAACCTTATAGGTTAAAAGCCCCCCTGTCTCTCCACAGGGGGGCCTTTTTATGCCTTTATGGCAATGGGGCGGGGGTAGAGTGTTGTGTTAAAAAATAACGGCCGCCTTTTGGAGTGAGGGGCGGTTATTTCTTTGCTGCTAAATAAGTAACGGTACAAACAATTATAAAATAATAAGCAACACCAATTCTATATGCAGCACCCCTTGCAGGGGCAATACTGAACCGCCTACCGCTTCAAGAAGCACGGCTGCCTGCTTCTGCCCGGCAAGCACCCCTAAAGTTACCGCTGTTTTACAGGCTCTTTTGCTGCAATGTGGCCAGTAAAGCAGGCCCGGCGGCAGGAAAAATTCCGGAGGGAATTTTGTCTGCCGCCGGGCCTGTTTTATTGCTCTACAAAAAATGAACGATGCTATTAATAGTTCTTCACCTGAATAGCAAACACAGCCTGCGGGTGGCCACAAACAGCGCAAATTTGCGGGGCTTCTGTGCCCTCGTGAATATGGCCACACTCCATGCACTGCCACACCACACGCTCGGTGCGGGCAAACACCTTGCCCTCTTGCAGGTTCTTTTGCAGGGCCAAAAAGCGTTCTTCGTGGCCTTTTTCAATTTTGGCTACCGCTTCAAAAAGGAAGGCAATTTTCTCAAAGCCTTCTTCCTTGGCGGTTTTGGCAAACCCGGCGTACATTTCGCTCCATTCAAAATGTTCGCCCCCGGCAGCGTCGGTTAAGTTGGTGTTGGTATCGGGCATGCCATTGTGCAGCAGCTTAAACCAGGTTTCGGCGTGCTCTTTTTCGTTGTTGGCAGTTTCTAAAAAAAGCTGCGCAATTTGCTCGTAGCCTTCTTTCGAAGCTTTCGAGGCATAGTAGGTGTACTTGTTGCGGGCCTGGCTTTCACCGGCAAAGGCCGCCATCAGGTTGGCTTCGGTATGGGTTCCCTTAAGGTCGTTGTTCATGGGTCTTTACCTCTCTTCCTGCGGCGTGGGTAGGCAAAGCGCCCTGCCCTACGCCAAGCAAAATATGCGAAAGGCCCGCAAGCCGGGGCAGCCACGGGCTTGGCTGCCGGGCGGTGCGCCGCCAATCTATTTAGTATGCTTGGTAAATTCTGCCGGGCTAAACAACTTGTATATAAAATTTGCCGCAAAGGCGGTGTAAAACGCAATAAGGCCTGCGGCAAACCGCAGACCTTACAAACTGTTTACAGCGGGCGCACAGCTACCAGGCTGGCGCATGGCAAGCCCCGGCCGCTTGAGCAGCCCATAAAAATTCCCAGAGGCAGGGGTTAGGATCTATCCTCTA
>CAYYOY010000303.1:0-2039 GCA_964473265.1 uncultured Oscillospiraceae bacterium | reverse complement strand
CATAGACAAACATCAAAGTCAAGTTGTATATTATTATACCATTGAGAGACTTACACTGCAAGCCCATATAGCATAGTAGTATGCAAAATAAGTCTAAAAATTTACAACCGGCTAGCAAGTAAAGATAGAAGCGTATTTAACCGGTTTTATTCGTTTTATTTTGACAAAAATAGCGTAAGGTGGTATGATAATGACGATAAAACAAATTGCAAACGGCAGGGTTCGCCAACACCGGTGGCCACGCCGTTTTAAACCGGGCAACTGGGAAGGAGGAAGATCAAGTGGATTCCACCGAACGAAGTAGCGCTGGCACGAGAACCGGGCGATTTGCGCGTTTCTGCTTGGTCTTTCGGCTGTATTGCGGAAACTAGCTTGCCCCAAAACGGCAGAGAGCTAAGGCGCTGCCGGCTTGGCCACGCTCCTTTATGAATTTCTTTGCGTAAAGGAGAAGCAAGTATGGAAAAGAAAAACGAAGCACTGCTCGCGCTGCTTGCAGAAAACCAATACCGTCAGCTTAAGGAAAGCCTGCTGGAAATGAACGAGGTGGATATAGCCGCCTTTTTTGAAGAGATTAGCAAGGATAAGGCTGTAACGGTCTTTCGTACATTACCCAAGGAAGTGGGGGCAGAGGTTTTTTCCGACCTTTCGCCCGATATTCAAGAGCACATTATCAACACAATTACCGACCGCGAGCTTGGTGTAATTATTGAAGAGCTTTTTGTAGACGACGCGGTAGACCTGCTGGAAGAGCTGCCGGCAAACGTTGTAAAGCGTGTACTGAAAAATGCCTCGGCCGACACCCGCGACCTCATTAATCAGTTTCTGCAATACCCTGAAAATTCTGCCGGCAGCATTATGACAGCAGAATACGTAGATTTACGCCAAAATATGACGGTGGCCGACGCGTTGCTGCGCATTCGACGAACCGGCACCGATAAAGAAACCATTTATACCTGCTATGTGGTAGATACCGAACGCCGGCTACAGGGCATTGTTACGGTGAAAACCCTGCTTATGTCGCAGGATGACGACATGGTCGCCGATATCATGGAAACCGAGGTTATTCATGTAACAACCTCAGACCACCGAGAAGTGGTGGCCCAGTGCTTTGCCAAGTATGGCTTTCTTTCGGTACCCGTTGCAGATACCGAAGGCCGTCTGGTGGGCATCGTTACCATTGACGACGTTGTAGAAGTCATCCAACAAGAAGCCACCGAAGACTTTGAAAAGATGGCGGCCATGCTGCCCTCTGAAAAGCCCTACCTAAAAACCAGTGTCTTTGCGCTGGCTAAAAACCGCATTGTTTGGCTGTTGGTGCTCATGGTCTCGGCCATGATTACAGGCGGTGTGCTGGAACGCTTTGAACATGCCTTTGCCGTTCTGCCACTGCTGGTAACCTTTATTCCCATGCTTACCGATACCGGCGGCAATGCCGGTGCCCAAAGCTCTACCCTTATCATCCGCGGTATGGCACTTTCCGAAATTAAAATGAGCGATGTGCTTAAAGTACTGCGCAAAGAGCTTGGTGTAAGTATGCTGGTAGGGTTAATTCTTGCCATTGTAAACTATGTTCGTTTGGTAATACAATACCCGGGCAACGAGATGATTGCCCTAACCGTGGTGCTCAGCCTGTTCGCCACTATCATCATTGCCAAGACCATCGGCGGGCTGTTACCCATTCTCGCAAAATTGTTGCATACCGACCCTGCCATTATGGCCGCTCCGCTGGTTACCACCATTGTAGACGCTTTCTCGTTGGTAATTTACTTTTCGCTTGCCCAGCGCCTGCTGGCAATTTAGACGCTGTTTGCTATATGTGCTCTGGTTACAAAACACATAGCCCCGCCGGCGGTTGTGAAGAAAATTACTGCGTAATTTTCCGGCCGCCTATGGCGGCCCAACAAAAACCCAAGGGAAGTTCCGGTTAGGAACTTCCCTTGGGTTTTATTCGCACAACCGCCGGCGCCGGGGCTATGCGTTTTGTGTTCTATTTCTATCTCTATCTGCGTAAACGAAGGATGGTCTTTTCCAGTTGTTGG
>CAYYOY010000302.1:0-2056 GCA_964473265.1 uncultured Oscillospiraceae bacterium | reverse complement strand
CTTTGCCACTACATTAAAGAAAACTCGCTGTGTGGCCTGGGGCAAACAGCCCCCAACCCGGTGCTTTCCACCCTGCACTTCTTCCGCGACGAATATATGGCGCATATCAACGACAAAACCTGCCCCGCACATGTCTGCAAAGACCTACTCTCTATTGTAATTGTGCCCGATAAGTGCAAGGGCTGTACCCTGTGCGCAAAGGTTTGCCCAACCAATGCTATCTCCGGCGCTGTAAAAGAAGCGCATATTATCGACCAGGCTAAGTGCGTAAAGTGCGGCGCCTGCATTGAAAAGTGCCGCTTCGGCGCCATTGTAAAACAGTAAGAAAGGGGTGTTCCAGTATGGGAAAAGTGAACATTACAATTAACGGTATGCCCCTCTCGGTTGAAGCAGGCATTACCATTCTGGAGGCCGCCCGCGAGGCCGGCATCCATATCCCCACGCTGTGCTACCTAAAAGAAGTAAACGAAATTGGCGCATGCCGCATTTGCACCGTTGAGGTAAAGGGTGCCAGAACACTGGTGGCCTCCTGCGTTTACCCGGTAGCCGAGGGCATGGAGATTCTAACCAACACCAAAAAGGTGTATGACGCCCGCCGCACCAACCTTGAGCTGGTGCTTTCCACCCACCACCGCCATTGCCTTTCCTGTGTGCGCAGCGGCAATTGCGAGCTGCAAAAGCTGTGTAAAGACTTCCAGGTGGAAGACGAAGGCAAGTATGACGGCGAAAATATTCAGTACGATTACGACGATAGCGCCGTGCATATGTACCGCGACGATAACAAGTGCATTCTCTGCCGCCGTTGCGTGGCAGCCTGCAGCAAGTGGCAGTCGGTATCGGTTATTGGCACCAACGAGCGCGGGTTTAAGACACACATTGGCTGTGCCTTCGACCAAGACCTTGGCAATGTGGCCTGCGTTTCTTGCGGGCAGTGCATTGTGGTTTGCCCCACCGGCGCCATTGCCGAAAAGGACCAATCGGCCGAAGTGTGGGAAGCCATTAACGACCCCACCAAGCATGTAATTGTGCAAACCGCTCCTTCTATCCGCGTAACGCTGGGTGAAGATTTCGGCATGCCTATTGGCAGCAACGTGCAGGGCAAAATGGTAGCCGCTCTGCGCCGCCTGGGCTTTAATAAAGTGTTTGATACCGACCTCGCCGCCGACCTTACCATTATGGAAGAGGCCAACGAGTTTGTAGAACGCTTTACCAAGAATGAAACCCTGCCCATGATTACCTCTTGATCGCCGGGCTGGGTAAACTTCTGCGAACAGTACTACCCCGAGTTTATCCCCAACCTTTCCAGCTGTAAATCGCCCCAGCAAATGTTTGGTGCGCTTTGCAAAACCTGGTACGCCAAGGAAAACAACATTGACCCCAAAGATATTTTTGTAGTAGGCATTATGCCCTGCACGGCTAAGAAGTTTGAAACCAAGCGCGAGGATGAGCAGGCTTCCGGCTACCCGGATGTAGACGTAGCCCTTACCACCCGCGAGCTGGCCCGCATGATTAAGCGCGCCGGTATCGACTTTACCAGCCTGCCGGACGAAACCTTCGATAACCCGCTGGGTGAATCTTCGGGTGCCGGCCTTATCTTCGGTGCTACCGGCGGCGTAATGGAAGCCGCTCTGCGTACCGCCCACAGCTGGCTTACCGGCAAGGACGGCAGCGCGGTTGATTTTGGCGAAGTGCGCGGCACAGAAGGCGTGAAGGAAGCCACCTACAAAATTGGCGACCATACCATCCGCGTGGCGGTAGCCTCGGGCCTTACCAATGCAAAAACCCTGCTGGAAGCCGTAAAAGCCGGCGAAAAAACCTATGATTTCATTGAAATTATGGGTTGCCCCGGCGGCTGTGTAAACGGTGGCGGCCAGCCTGTGCAGTCGGCAGATATTCGCAACTGGGTAGACCTGCGCGGCCTGCGTGCCGCGGCGCTCTATTCGGCGGATGAAGCCAACACCCTGCGCCTGAGCCACGAAAACCCCACCCTCAAGAAGATTTATGCCGAGTTCCTCGAAAAGCCCGGCAGCCATAAAGCACACGAAATTCTGCATAC
>CAYYOY010000301.1:0-2076 GCA_964473265.1 uncultured Oscillospiraceae bacterium | reverse complement strand
TTCTTTTTTGAGGAGGTTCTCGCCATGTGTGGAAATACAGGCTTTTTTGGCAGTAACTGGATCTGGATCATCCTTCTCGTGATCATTGTACTGTGCTGCTGCGGAAATAACTTTGGGAATACTTGCTGCAACGATAATTATTGCGGTTAAGAAACATATTATTGCCCCAACAGGGAAGAACGGGAGTACGGCCCATGGCCGTACTCCCCTTTTATGGCCGTAATTTGCCTGCTGCCATTTTCAACCGCTCTTGCTTATGCTATAATAAATTATAGTCAACGCACGCCTTTAACGTGCCGGCATGGCTCGCTGCTTATAAAACTTTTATAAGTTCATTGCCTTTACACAATAGCCAAACGGCCGTGCCACTTTGCACGCCGCTTTTGTTTCACCATTTTTGCCGCAAGCGAAAGGAGCTCTTTATGGCCTACCTGCTGGATTGGAACCTGCGCCGCGGCGCCTTTGCCGTACCCAACGAAGTGGTGGACATGCACTTAAAGCTTACCTCGGCGGCCCACCTGAAGGTGCTGTTGCTCTGCCTGCGCCGGCCCGACCAACCCTTCGACCCCGCGCAAGCCGCCGAGCTACTGGGCCTGCCCGCTGCCGATATTGCCGACGCCGCTGCCTATTGGGTGCAGGCCGGCATTTTGCAGAGCGACCAACCCGCCGCAGCCACCCAAGCGCTGCCGGATGCGCCGCCTGCTCCACAACCCGCACGCACGCCGGTGCATGCCCGCACCCATCTTACCACTGCCGATATCAATCGTTTAGCGAAAAACGACCCCAACATCCCTTTCCTCTTGCAGGAATGCCAAATGCGCATGGCCAAAGAGCTTACACCCGCCGAAAGCGAAACGCTGGCCTGGCTTTACAGCTATTTGGGCCTTAGCCCCGATTGTATTTTAATGGTTGTAGAATACTGCAAATCGATAGGCAGGTTGAGCATGCGCAGCATTGAGCGCACCGCCGCCGCTTGGTACGACCAGGGCATAGACAGCCACAGCAAGCTGGAAAGCCATATTAAACGGCTTTCCACCCAAAACACCAACGAGGGGCTGGTAAAAACTGCTTTGGGCCTGCATGACCGCGAGCTTTCCACCGGACAAAAGGAGTATATCCGCATTTGGTGCGAGGAATACGGCTTCAGCTTGGAAATGCTGCGGCTGGCCTACGATAAAACGCTGGATAGAACCGGTAAGGTTTCTTTCCCTTATATGGACAAAATTCTTACCAGCTGGCACCGCGACGGCATAAAAAGCCCCAAGCAGGCCGCAGAGGAACGCAAACCTACCGCCAAGGCCAAACCACAGGAAAGTACCTATTCTTCGTTTGATATTGCAGAGCTGGAACAGCTGTTTGCCGGGGCGGAGGCCGCCACTAACTAAACTGGGAGGACAAGCCCATGCTACCAAACGGGCTTTACGAAACGGCGCAGCGGCAGCTGGCACTGCGCCGTAGCCAAGCCATACAGCTGGCCGAAGCCAGGCGTGAAGAACTGCGCCAGACCTTTCCCGCCCTGCGGGAAATTGAATATCGCCTGGGGCAAACGGGTAGCCGCCTGGCCCAGTGCGCCGCCATGGGCGACGCCACCGGCTCGCTGCTGGAAAGCCTGCGCCAAGAAAACCTTGCCCTGCAGCAGGCCCGGGGTGAAATTTTAACCCTTGCTGGCCTGCCGGACGATTATTTAGCCCCACCCTATACCTGCAAGCTGTGCGAAGACACCGGCACCCACAACGGCCGGCCCTGCCGCTGCTTGGAAAGCCTGCTGCAACAGGCAGCCTGCCGGCGCTTTTTGGGGGTAAAAAACCTGGAAAGCTACACTCTGGAAGGCTTTTCGCTGGATTTTTACCCAGAGCAGGGGCCGGGAGGCAGCATGCCCCGCAAGCAGGCTACCCAGGCGCTGGAGGGCGTAAAACGCCTGTTGCGCGGGCTGCCCTCCATGCATAATTTGCTGTTGCTGGGGGGAACCGGGCTGGGCAAAACCCACCTTTCGGTGGCCTGTGCCGCACAGGCCGTGCAGGCCGGCTATACCGCCGCCTACACCCCCGCCCAAACCCTGGCCGACCGCGCCGACCG
>CAYYOY010000300.1:0-2095 GCA_964473265.1 uncultured Oscillospiraceae bacterium | reverse complement strand
GGGTGGGCCTGCCCGAGGATATTGCCGCAGCCTGCCTGTTCCTTACAGCGGAAGAAAACGATTTTATTAACGGAGAGAATTTTGTTGTGGATGGCGGCATGACTAAAAAAATGCTTTATATTTAGCCCCACAACCAAAACCAAAGGAGAACGCAGCGTGAAAATTAACAGCAAGTGGATACTCCCCATTCTGGTGCTACTCATACTGGCCTTTTTATTTTTCGAAGCGCCAAACCTCAACCCGCTTTACTTTGAAGGTGCTATGCTCTGGGCCATGCTTTTCAGCATTATTTTTGTGGTTTGGGCGCTGCTTACCTACACCACCCTGCTGCGCAACGGCATGGCCTGGCAGCCGGGGCAGGCCATGCCACGCATTCGTTTGCCACGGTGGGTTAAAATTACGCTGGTGGTGCCTTGGCTTTTCATTGCGGTGTGGGGGGTTGCGTCTTCGCCGCTTATTTCCTGGCAGGCCTATCGCGACCAGCTGGGGGCTGTAGAAACCAAAACCTTTTCTAGCGATATTCAAGCGGTAGACCTTAACAACATCCCCATAGTAGACAAAGCACTTGCCTACAACCTAGCCGATAAAAAGCTTGGGCAAAAGCCCTCGCTGGGCAGCCAGGTAACACTGGGTGAACCTACTATTCAAATGGTGCGGGGCGAGCTTTCTTGGGTGGTGCCGCTCTACCATTCGGGCTTTTTCATGTGGCTCACCAACATGGGGGGCACGCCCGGCTATATTACCGTTTCGGCCACCAATGTAAATAAGGTGGAATATGTAGAGGGCTTCCCCATAAAATATCAGCCCGGCGGCTATTTTATGGATAACATTATACGCAACACCCGCCTTACCTCGGCGCTTTTCAAGGGCATTGTGGATTATTCCTTTGAAATTAATGACGAAGGCCGCCCCTACTGGGTTATTACCACCTACAAAAACCTGCGTGGTTTTGCCCTGCCCGAGGCCGACGGTGTTATTCTGGTAGATGCCGCTACCGGCGAAAAGCAGCGTTACGCTATAGATAACCTGCCTGCATGGGTAGACCGCGTGCAGCCCGAAGAATTTGTAATGCAGCAAATTAACAACCAGGGCTCCTATGTAAGGGGTATCTTCAACTTTGCCAACAAAGATAAATTCCAAAGCTCGGAAGGTAGCATTATTGTTTACAACAACGGCCGCTGCTATCTCTTTACCGGCCTTACCAGCGTAGGCGGTGACGAAAGCGCCATTGGTTTTATGATGGTAGATATGGTAACCAAGCAGGCTTTCCGCTACGAAATAAGCGGCGCTACCGAATATTCTGCCCAGCGTTCGGCCGAAGGCAAGGTGCAGCACCTGCGCTACCAGGCTTCCTTCCCCATTATTATCAATGTGGGCAACAGCCCCACCTATTTTATGACACTGAAAGACAATGCCGGCCTTATTAAGCAATATGCCTTTGTTTCGCTGGCCAGCTATTCTACCGTGGGCACCGGCGAAACCATTCAGGCCGCCATGGCAGATTACGAGCGTGCCATGCGCAACGACGGCATGAACCTTTCCGACCAAACCCAGCAGACCGACGCACCGCCCAAAAAGGCCAGCGGCACGGTGGTGCGCATTGCGGGCGAATTTGACGGCAACAAGCTTGTTTACAAGGCCATTTTGCTGGAATACCCCAATATCCTTTTCCTTATTGCGGCAGACCTAAGCGACGAGCTGGCAATAACCCAGCCGGACGACAGAGTAACCATAGAATATCGCGGTGAAACAGGCGTCACCCTGGCCACCGCCTTTGATAACCTGGAGTTTGCACAGTAAAACCAAACCTACCAAAACGCCTCCAGAGCTGCCAAACAGGCTGCTCTGGGGGCGTTTGTGCAGAGGGGTAACACTTTGAAAATGCGTGAAATTAGTATTGCATAGTATGCGAGCAGCAATATGAACTTGAGCACTCGAGAAGTATAACCAAAGCGTTTTTTTGCATACTAGCCTTGTACATGCTTGAATGGTGGTGAAGCGTATGCTTGTGGTTATGCTTAGAACGCTGGTGCTGTATGCTACCATTGTTTTTGGCGTGCGGTTTATGGGAAAACGGCAGCTGGGGCAGCTGCAA
>CAYYOY010000299.1:0-2098 GCA_964473265.1 uncultured Oscillospiraceae bacterium | reverse complement strand
TGTGGAACGCAAAAACTATACCGAAGAGTATGCCAAGGAACAGCTCTTTCGCGGCGGCTACCGCATTTACACTACTGTAGATGTGGAAATGCAAAAATATTTGGAAGCAAAATATGCCGACCCAGAAACCTTCCCCCGCATTCGCAACGAGGAATATCCGCAATCGGCCTTTATTATTACCGACCTCGGCGGCAAAATTGTGGCGCTGGTGGGCGGCCGGGGCGAAAAGGATGCCAACCGCCTTTTCAACCGTGCCACCCAGGCGTTGCGGCAGGCCGGTTCTACCTTTAAGCCTATTTCTTCCTACGCCATGGCGCTTGAAAACGATGTAATTACATGGTCTACTGTTATCAACGACGAACCCATTCAAATTATGGGCGATAACGGCCAAATGAAGGACTGGCCTAAAAACTACTATAACCACTACAAAATGCGTATGACGGTGGAGGAAGCCATTCAGCGCTCTACCAACACCATTCCCGCAAAGCTTACACAGCTGCTTACACCGAAACTGCTGTATAACTTTTTGAGAAATACGCTGGATATGGAAACGCTTGTAGAAAGCTACACAGCACCCAATGGTAAGGTGTATTCCGATATTGTTATTCCCGCCATGGCGCTGGGTGCCCTTACCCAAGGGGTAACTCCGCTCGAAATGGTAGGCGCCTACCAGATGATTGCCAACGGCGGCACCTTTACCAAGCCCTACACCTACACCAAGGTGCTCGACCCCGACGGCAATGTAGTTTTGGAAAAGAACCCCACCCCCGTGCGGGCCGTTTCGTTTGAAACCGCCACTGTTTTAAACAAGCTGCTGCAGAGGGTTGTTTATGGCCCCTATGGCACCGGTGCGCGTGCCTCGCTGCCCAATATGCCCACCGCCGGCAAAACCGGCACCACCGACGAAGACAAAGACCAGTGGTTCATTGGTATGACACCCTATTATCTGGGTGCCTGCTGGCTGGGCTACGATACTCCCGCTACCATCCGTTACGATACTTACCCACCCCCGGTACTGTGGAAGAACATTATGGCCGATATCCACAAAGACCTGCCCCGCAAAGAATTTGTGGCCAGCCCCAAGGTGGTATCGCGCACCTATTGCGCCATTACAGGCCGCATTGCCAGCACTTGGTGCGAAACTACCGGCACCGGCTGGTATAAGCAAAACAACATTCCCGAGGTTTGCAATTTCTGCGGCAGCGGCGAATTTGGCGAAGCGCTGGAATCCTTCCTGCCTTCGGTTCGCGAACCATTGCCCGGTGAAGAAGAATCTTCATCCGAGCCCCGCCCCGGCGATATTCTCTACTACATCGATTAACCGCCAACGCTTGGGAGAACCGCATGGTTCTCCCACATTGCGGTTATGCGTATAGATGTTCAGCTAGGGCGTTAGGCAAATGCCCGTAGCCCTGCCAGCGCCAGTAGCATAGCGCCGGCCAGCCACGAGATATCGCCCCGTATTCTGGGGGCAAGCCAGCCGCCCGCGCGGCTGCCCAGCAGCACTGCGCCGCAACCCAGCACAAAGCACAGCAGTAGGGTAGGCGCAAGGCTTGCACCCGCCATGCCGTTGCCCAGCCCCGCGCCCAGGCCGTCTACCGAAACGGCCAGTGCCAGCATAGCGGCTTCCTGGCAGGAAAGCACCTTGGAATTATCCACGTCGGCCTTTACACCGTCGGCATATACCTGCAGAATAAAATGAAAATCATACAAAGTAAAGTGGATAGGGCTTTGGCCCGCATGGCTGCGTATGTAGTTCTTAAAAAGGCCGTCGCAGCATTTGGCCACCCCAATAAGCGCCAGCAGCACAACACTAAGCCCCCTGGCCATACCCGGTGCAATAAACATGCCCGCCAGCTTGCCAATCATCATAGAAAATGCCAGCACCAGCGTGCATATACTGTTGATTACCAGGTTGGAAGCCGTGGGAATTTTTATCTGGTTGGTTTCATAAACCATGCTTACCAGAAAGACATCCAGGCTCAAGGCGCTTACCAGTAGCAGCGCCTCCACAAGCTTTGCAAACAAAGCATCATCTCCCGCTACAATGAATTGCCATACCCCAAGCTTCTGGTAACAATTGTTTCAAGGTCAGTGA
>CAYYOY010000298.1:0-2116 GCA_964473265.1 uncultured Oscillospiraceae bacterium | reverse complement strand
GCCGGCGTCGATATGCGCCATAATCCCTATGTTGCGAGTCAGTTCCAGTGCAACGTCTCTTGGCATAGTATCCTCCTAATTAGCAAATAGTGCTGCACCGTGCGGACTACCACCGGAAATGCGCAAAGGCCTTGTTGGCCTCGGCCATCTTGTGGGTATCCTCACGCTTTTTGTAAGCGCCGCCCGAGTTGTTCAGGGCATCCATAATTTCGCCGGAAAGTCTTTCCCGCATGGTGGATTCCGAACGGCTGCGAGCGTAATTAGTAAGCCAACGCAAACCAAGGGTTTGCCGTCTTTCGGGGCGTACCTCCATGGGTACCTGGTAAGTTGCACCACCTACGCGGCGGGCCTTAACTTCCAGCATGGGCATAATATTCTCCATGGCTTCCTCGAAAGCTTCCAGGGGTTCTTTGCCTGTTTTCTCTTTGATAATTTCAAACGCATCGTACACAATTTTCTGTGCTACGCCCTTTTTGCCGTCCAGCATGATGTTGTTGATCAGGCGTGTTACGAGCTTGGAATTATAAAGCGGGTCGGGCAAAACGTCCCGTTTTGCTACTCTGCCTCTTCTTGGCACTTCGCTTCCCTCCTTCACAAATGTGTTTCATCGGTACTCGAAAGCGCTGCTCCCGTGGGCCAGTCCAGAGGCTGTATATTCCCACGCCAAGGCGCGGGTTTCAAGCCGCCGGGTACCGGCAACATATACTTTCTTCGGGGCAAATGCTATTTGCTGGCGCCCGCCTTGGGACGCTTGGCGCCGTACTTGGAACGGCCTTGCATACGCTTGGCAACACCCTGGGCATCCAGTGTGCCGCGGATAATGTGGTAACGCACGCCGGGCAGATCCTTTACACGGCCGCCGCGAATAAGCACCACACTGTGCTCCTGGAGGTTGTGGCCAATGCCGGGAATGTAGGCGGTGGCCTCAATGCCGTTGGAAAGACGCACTCTGGCAACTTTACGCAGTGCCGAGTTGGGCTTCTTGGGGGTTTGGGTACGGATAGCGGTGCAAACGCCACGCTTCTGGGGGGAATTTTGGTCGGTAGCAATACGCTTCTTAGAGTTCCAGCCCTTCAGCAGTGCCGGTGCGGTCGATTTCTTTTCCGAAACCTCGCGGCCCTTTCTTACCAATTGGTTAAAGGTTGGCAATGTTCTTCCTCCTTTCCTGGGTTTTTTCTATTCTCAAAGCAAGCCGGGAGTAACCCCCCGGTTGCATGTGAGCCTGCAATTTGCAGCCAACAGGCATTATTGTAACAATAATGCCTGCGGCTGTCAACGGTTGTGGCGCTATTTTCTGCCAAAATACCCCTTATATGCTAAGAAGTAAGTGCCGCAACCTCATATTGGCTGTTAGAACGGTCTACCTCGGGGCGTCCGCCTTCCAGCGCGTAGCTTACAAGGCCGGTGCCGGCGGGAACCAATTTGCCGATAATGACGTTTTCCTTCAGGCCCAGCAGCGGGTCTACCTTGCCCTTAATGGCGGCTTCGGTAAGCACGCGGGTGGTTTCCTGGAAGGAAGCGGCCGACATGAACGAATCGGTAGCCAGCGAAGCCTTGGTAATACCCAGCAGCACAGGGGTGTAGGTTGCCTTCATGCGGGGCATGCCGTCCTCGGCTTCCAGCTGTTCGAGCTTAGCGTTCTTTTCGGCTATTTCGCTGCGGTCTACCAGCGAGCCTGTAATAAGGTCGGTGGAGCCGGCATCTTCTACGCGCACTTTTTTCATCATCTGGCGCACAATAACCTCGATGTGCTTATCGTTGATATCTACGCCCTGGGTACGGTAAACCAGCTGCACTTCGCGAATGATATAATCTTGCACGGCGAGCTCGCCGTTTACCACCAGCACTTCGGCGGGTTCGGCCGAGCCTTCGGTAAGCATGGTGCCCTTTTCAATGGTATCGCCGTCGGCCACCCGCAGTTTAGAGCCGTATACCACCTGCTTTTCAAAGTGCTCGCTGCCATCGGGGCTTTCTACCACCACAAGGTCTACACCCTTGTTATCCTTGGTGAGGGTAACCTTACCAGCTACATGCGATATAATAGCCGAGTTTTTAGGCTTGCGGGCCTCGAAGAGCTCTTCTACACGGGGCAGACCCTGCGTAATATCGGAAGCCG
>CAYYOY010000297.1:0-2129 GCA_964473265.1 uncultured Oscillospiraceae bacterium | reverse complement strand
GCTAGTGCCACCACCCATGGTTCCCATGCCACCCGTGCTGCCTGAGCCGCTGGAGGCCTCGCCCGTGCAGGCCATGACAGCCCTCGCACCCATGGCGCTGGAAACTGCCGCCCCGCCGCGCGAATATAAAGCCGCGCCCGCTGCCATTGCGGCGGCTGCCAGCACCACCCCCGGTGCGGCTGCGCCCGCCGCTTCGCTAAACACGGCCGCCCTCACCGGCCTTGCCGGCACCGAAAAGGTGCGCGCCTGGCAGGGCACCAACAGCGACGTGGTTGCCTGGCTGCGTGTGCCCGGCACCAATATCGATTACCCTGTGGTCTACCACGATAATGTAGATTACTATCTTGCCCGTGGCTATTATAAGGAAGCCAGCCGCAACGGTGTTATCTGGGCAAACCCGGGCACTTCCTTTGGCTCTTCGCTGGCCACCAACACCACAATATACGGCCATAACTGGACCAACGTTTCCTCCAGCCCCCGCATTGGCAGTGCAGGCGATGTTATGTTCGCACAGCTTACCTCGTACCATTACCTCTCGCATGTGCAGCAATACCCTTACATTTACCTTTCTACCGCCACGCAGGATATGACCTTTAAGGTTTTTGCCGTATTTTACACCGATGTAAACTTCAATTACATTACTCCCTACCCCAATGTAGATAGCCTGGTTAGCGAAGCCCTACGTCGTAGCCGTATCATCACAGATGTAGACGTGAACTCTTCCGATAGCATTCTTACCCTTTCCACCTGCACCCGTGCCTACGGCCCTTCGGACCGGCAGCGCTTTGTGGTAATGGCCCGCAGGCTGCGCTCCGGTGAAACCACCAGCAGCTATAGCATAACCTCTAACCCCAACCCCAAGCTGCCCAACCTATAAGCCTAGAGAATTATTGCTTTGTAAGAAGCCCTGGCAAATGCAGGCATTGCATTTGCCAGGGCTTCTTTTGCTAATATGCAGCGGCTGTTGTTGGAGAAGCAGCAGTGGCCCGGTGTGGCAACTAGCGCATTTCTTTGCTGCCTTTGGCAATATAAATGAGCAGCATTTTGCGTATCTTACCTATATATATAAGGTTGCGCACGGTAAACACCATTACGGTAATAAGCACTGCCAGCGTAAAAAATAAATACACCTGATAGGGCAGCAGCTGCTCGGCAATTTGAAACATAATGTCGTACATGCCGTCACCTCTTTTTCAGCCGTTCCAGCCGGCTGCGAAAGCGCGGCATGAAGCGGGCGTTTTCAGCAATATACAGTTCCATTGCGTCCTCGCTCATACGGCGAATATCCAGGAACAAGAACACCACAAACAGTGCCACCAGCAGCACCACCGCAAAGGCAAGCCCCAGCAGCACCGGCAGCAGCGCATAGACCACGGTTGTTAGAACACGCAGCGCGGCCTCCAGCGAAAAATCTGTCATGGCTGCTCACCGGCCTTTTTTTCGTTGGCTGCGGGTGTGTGTAGCGTAATATAAATTTTCAGCGCGCGGCGCATAAGCGGCATAAGGGTAATAAGCCGCACAATTAAAATAAAAAGCAGTGCAATGAACACCAGCCCCAGCACCAGTGTGGCTAGTGCCGGCACGGCAATAAGGGCGTTTTTAATGGCGAAGGACATACCTTACCTCCCAAAAGCTGTAGAACCGCTTGAAATTTGCGGTAGTATATAGTATATTACCTTCGCAGGCAAATATAGCTGCTTTTGCAAGCTTTTGGACGCAACGCTGCCCGAAACAGCCCAAAGAAGACAAAAGCAGGTAAATTTTCCTAACTTTACGAAAAAAGGCTTGCATTGCCAAGTAATTTATGCTATTATTATCCGGCACGACTGCTGAAGATATGCGTTGATGCAGGAGGTTGCCGTGGAAACACGGGTTTTTCTGCGGAGTATGTCCGATTTCAAACCGGGCGGCTTAAGATACTGTCGAAGTACGTTGGCAAACCAATGCACCGAAGGCATGCGTAACTACCCCATGGCAGGGTAGCAATGCGCCTGAGCAACCGGTCAAACACAACCATAGGGATGTGTTTGACGGTTTTTGTTTTGCAAAGGCGCGAAACACACGGTGGGGTGTTCAAAACTCAAACGACATGTACGCGTACTCTAAAATTTAATTTAAAGGAGGAGAAA
>CAYYOY010000296.1:0-2129 GCA_964473265.1 uncultured Oscillospiraceae bacterium | reverse complement strand
GGTAAGCGAAAAGCAAACGGTGGAAATTGTAAAAATGTTCTTCCGTGGGGCGCGTGTGCTCATTCTGGATGAACCCACCGCCGTGCTAACCCCGCAAGAAATTCGCAACCTGTTTGCCATTTTGCGCAACATGAAGCAAGAGGGCTGCTCAATTATTCTCATCACCCATAAGCTGGCCGAAGTAATGGAGATTAGCGACCGTGTTACCGTTATGCGCAAGGGGGAAAGCGTGGCCACCGTGCATACCAGTGAAACCAACCCCCGCCAGCTCACCGAGCTGATGGTGGGCCGGCCCATTTCGCTCGAGATTGAACGTGCGCAGGTAGCGCCCGAGGCCTGCAAGCCTCTGCTGCGGGTAGAGGGCCTTTCGGCCCACGATACCGCAGGGTACCCCGTGCTGAAGAACCTGAGCTTTACGCTGCACACCGGCGAAATTTTGGGTGTGGCAGGCATTGCGGGCAGCGGCCAGCGCGAGCTGTGCGAAATTATTGCGGGGCTTTACCCCGCCCAGGGCGGCAAAATTAGCCTGCATGAAGAAAATATTTTGGGCCTGAGCCCGGCCGAAATTTTACGCCGGGGCATTAGCATGAGCTTTATTCCCGAAGACCGTTTGGGCATGGGCCTGGTGGCCGGCATGAACATTGTAGATAATTTGCTGTTGAAATCCTACCGCGATACCCCCGGCCCTTTTGTAGACCGTGTGGGGGGACGCAAGCTGGCGGAAGAAATTGTAGAGCGCTATAATATTTCCACCCCCTCGGTGGGGCATGTGGTGAAAAAGCTTTCGGGCGGCAACATTCAAAAGGTGCTGCTGGGGCGCGAAATTCACCAAAACCCGCAGCTGCTTATTACCGCCTACCCGGTGCGCGGGCTGGATATTGGCGCCAGCTACCATATTTACGACCTGCTTACCCAGCAGAAGAAAAACGGGGTAGGGGTGCTGTTTATCGGCGAGGATTTAGACGTACTTATGAGCCTGTGCGACCGCCTGCTGGTGCTGCACGCCGGCGAAATTATGGATATTGTAGACCCTGCCAAAACCTCCAAAGAAGACATTGGTCTGCTAATGTCGGGCGTGCATGCCCAGGGGGAAGCAGGATGAACATGAAACTCCAAAATACACATGCGGGGGTAAGCTGATATGATAAAGATAATCAAAAAGCCCGACCCCAGCCCGCGGCAGGAGTTGCTGCTGCGTCTGGCCGCCGTAGCGGCCGCACTGGTAGCTGCCGGCCTGGTAATGGCGCTGCTGGGCTATAACCCCTTTACGGTTTATGCCAAGATGATAGAGGGCTCGACCAGCTCGGCCTACCGCCTGCGCGAAACGCTGAACAAGACCATTCCGCTGGTGGTGCTTTCGCTGGGCATTGCGGTGGCCTTTAAGATGAAGTTCTGGAACATTGGTGCCGAAGGGCAGTTTTACATGGGTGCTTTGGGCGCCGGCGCGGTGGCCTATAACTTTTCTGGCCTGCCGGCAATTGCCCTATTGCCGCTCATGGCGCTGGCTGCTGCGGTGTGTGGCGGGCTGTGGGCCTTTGTGCCGGGTGTGCTCAAGGCCAAATTTGGTGCCAGCGAAGCACTGGTTACACTCATGATGAACTATATTGCCATTAAAATTGTGGCATATTTGCGTTATGGCCCCTGGAAGGACCCTGCCTCCACCGGTTTTCCCACCATGCCGCGCTTTGTGGATGCAGCGCAGCTGCCCAAGGTGTTTGGGGTGCACATCGGCTGGATATTTGCTCTGCTGGCCGCCGTGCTTATTTACATCCTCTTTAAGCATAGCAAGCTGGGCTACGAAATTGCCGTGCTGGGTGAAAGTGAAACCACCGCCCGCTATGCCGGCATGAATGTTTCTCGCATTTTATTTTTGGCGGTGTGCATTAGTGGTGCGCTCTGCGGCCTGGCGGGTATGATGCAGGCCTCGGCCATCGAGCGTTCGCTTACCGAGGTAATGTCGGGCGGCCTTGGCTTTACAGCTATTATTACCACCTGGTTGGCACGGCTTTCGCCGGTGGGCATTGTGGGGGTTTCCTTTCTGTTTGCTGTGCTGCTGCAGGGCGGGGCCTACCTGCAAACCGCCATGCAGATACCTGCGGCCGTGGCCTCTATATTACAGGGGCTTATTC
>CAYYOY010000295.1:0-2150 GCA_964473265.1 uncultured Oscillospiraceae bacterium | reverse complement strand
TAGATGCGTCCTGCAGGGTAATGGCTACTTTAATTTTTTCGGGCGCGACCGCATTGAAGGTCTGGTACATGCTGGCGCTTAGCCCAACGCCTATTACCATAAAGGCGTCCAAGCTGTTTTCATACTGCTGCCGGTCTACAAGCAGGGTTACTTCAGTGAAATCGGCATTGTAGGTAATATCGCGAATCGAGGTAAAATCGCTGTTTTTAATTTCATCCAGGCTTTGCACCAGATGTGCCTTCATTTCAACCATAAGCTCTTTGTGCTTGGTTTGTGTCATTTTAATAGTTACAGAACCATCGGCGTTTTCTGTTACCTGATAGTCTTTATCGCTGCTTTCTGCCAGACCAAGCTCTTGCCCCGCCAGCATTTGTGGAATGGTTATTTCCACAGTTTTTTCGGGCGGCGTGCCACAGGCCACCAAAGCTATGCAAAGAACTACCGCTAAAATTGCTGCAAGTTTTTTCATTGTTGTTCCTCCGCACTTAGTATAGCCATATACTAAATTTTCAAGTCATCAAAACCATGCGGTGAGTGTGCGGCATGCACAACCCCTTAAGGGCACCAAAACCTCTGGCAACCGCATTTTAATTACGACCTACCGTATCTAATAATACCCGCTACATGCAAAAAGTCAATTCCCATATTTATATTTGACGAGCGTGCCTGTGGAAAATCATGAAGCTGATTGCCGTTTAAACACCCATAAACGAGCGCACATTTAAAACTCGGTGGTAGCTCTTTATTCTCACCGAGTGAAGCGGTGGCTTTTCAATAGAGCAGAATAATAAGCCCCCTCTCACTGCCGAGAGGGGGCCGGCTATTCATCGTATTTTAGATAATAGACAAGCCTGCGCTGGCAAAACCTACGACCGTATCCACAAGCTCGGTGCCTGTGCTGGTAAGGGAATATACCAGCAAGTAGCGGTTGTCGGTAATGACAGGTATCGAAAGGCCGTGTAGAGCATTGGCGACCACCGTGCCAACGGTGATGAACCCGCTCAGGGGGGGTAGGAGCAGCAGAGTGCCCACAACCGGTGTAAAGATGTTGCTGCCAGAGGGGGCGGTAAAAAGCTGCACGTTAATGGTGTCTGTACCCGTAAGGGTTGTGGCGGCCGTTACGCTAAACATGGCCGAAAGGTCGGTAATGGTTCCTGCTCTGGGCTCCACAAACGCCATATCCAACAAACCTGGGGTAGATAAATCAATGGTGGCGGAGAGTGGCACCAGCCCGGCAGACGAATTGCCAAATGCTATAAATGCCGGTACCCCTGCGGCACCCGTGTCGAGAGAGGCTAAAGCTACAGGGTCCCCCGAAGCAAAGGGGATGACGGCCCCCCCGCCTGCGGCACCTGTAGCGCCGGTAGCACCTGTTGCCCCGGTAGCACCTATGGCGCCAATGGCACCGGTAGCGCCGGTAGCGCCGGTAGCACCCGTAGCACCCGTATCGCCCGTGGCACCTGTGGCCCCGGTGGCCCCGGTATCGCCCGTGGCGCCCGTAGCGCCGGTATCGCCCGTGGCACCCGTGGCCCCGGTGGCCCCGGTAGCGCCGGTAGCACCCGTAGCCCCGGTAGCACCTGTATCGCCGGTAGCGCCGGTATCGCCGGTAGCGCCGGTATCGCCGGTGGCACCAGTGTCGCCCGTGCTTCCCGTTGGGCCGGTAGCGCCTGTGGTGCCGGTAGCGCCGGTAGAGCCGGTAGCCCCAACGGCACCTGTTGGGCCGGTAGCGCCATTAATGCCGGCAGGCCCTACAGCACCGGCAGCGCCGGCAGGACCAATGGGCCCGGCAGCACCGGCAGGCCCGGCAGGCCCGGTAGCACCGGCAATGCCGGCAGGCCCAGCAGGCCCGGTAGCACCGGCAATGCCGGCAGGCCCGGCAGGCCCGGTAGCACCGGCAATGCCGGCAGGCCCGGCAGGACCAGTAGGCCCGGTGGCCCCGGTAGCACCCGTGGCACCCGTGGCCCCTGTTGCACCGGTTGCGCCTGTGGCCCCTGTTGGGCCGGTTGGCCCCGTGGGGCCTGTTATGCAACGAATTCTGCGGCAATCGCCTTCGCGAATATAATCACCAAAAAAATCGGCCATCTTATTCTACTCCAATACTTTTTATTGACGAGCGTTAGGTGGGCGAAAGGATTTGCAAAAAGATGTGC
>CAYYOY010000294.1:0-2180 GCA_964473265.1 uncultured Oscillospiraceae bacterium | reverse complement strand
AAGTGCCGCAGCCGCATTTATGCACAGCATTGTAGCCTATGTTTTATGTAAAATAGCCCACAAACATTCCAATTTCCGCCAAAAACGATTGTTCACTCTACCGCTATGTGCTATAATGATATTCGTCATGAAATGCCCGGTTGCGGCAACCGGCAGTTTTAGAGGTTTAATATGCGTATACTTGGCATAGACCCCGGCTACGCAACCCTGGGCTATGGCGTGGTGGATTATAACGCTTCGCGCTTTACACCGGTGGAATATGGCGTACTTACAACCCCCGCAGACCAGCTCTTTGAACACCGTTTAGAAGCCATTTACACCGGCCTGTGCCAGCTTATGCAGCGCACCGGCCCGCAGGCCGTAGCGGTGGAAGAGCTCTACTTTACCAACAACCAAAAAACTGGCATTGCGGTGGCCCAGGCCCGGGGTGTGGTGTTGCTGGCAGCCTGCCAGAACGGCCTACCCATTTTTTCGTATTCCCCGCTGCAGGTTAAGCAGGGGGTGGTGGGTTATGGCCGTGCCGTAAAGGCACAAGTAATGGAAATGACCCGCCGGCTGCTGGCGCTTGAAAAAACCCCTAAGCCCGACGACGCTGCCGACGCCCTGGCCATTGCCATTTGCCATGCACACACCGGCAGCAGCCGAATACCCCGGTAGTTGTTGGCTGCTGCTGTTAGGAGGAGGATGGACATGCTCTATAGCCTTACAGGAACACTTGCGCATAAAGAGCCCGGCATGGCCGTGGTGGAATGCGGCGGCGTGGGCTTTCGCTGTGCGGTAACACTTAGCACTTCGGGGCAGCTGCCGGGGGTGGGCAGCACCGTTACACTGCTTACCCATCTGTATGTCCGAGAAGATATACTAGAGCTGTTCGGTTTCGTAACACCCCAAGAGCTGCAGCAATTCCGGCTTCTGCTTTCGGTTTCGGGGGTGGGGCCCAAGGTTGCGCTGGCTATCCTTTCCGATATTCCCAGCGAACGGCTTACCCTCTGCCTGGCGGCGGGTGACGCCAAGGCTCTTACCCAAGCAAACGGCGTGGGGGCCAAGCTGGCCCAGCGCATTATATTAGAGCTAAAAGACAAAGTTACCGCCACCGGTGTGGGCGGTGCGCCCCTGCCGGCGGCTTTGGAAAGCCCAACTTCGCAAATGGGCGAAGCGGCGGCCGCGCTTACGGCGCTGGGGTATAGTCAGTCGGAAGCGGCGGCGGTCCTGGCCGGCTTGGAACCGGGGCTGGATACCCAAACCCTAGTGCGCAGCGCCCTACGGCTGCTGGCCGCCGGCCGTGGATAATTGCCACGAGCGTTGGCAGCGGCTTTTCCCGGGCAAAATTACTAAGGTGGTGAAGGTATGTCGGGCGTAGAAATGGATTTAGATTTGGACAACCGTATTGTAACCCCCAACTACACCGGGGGAGACGGCGAAGCCGAGCTTTCGCTGCGCCCCAAAACCCTTGCGGAATATATAGGGCAAGATAAAGTAAAGCAGAACCTTTCTGTTTACATTGAGGCTGCCCGCCAGCGGGGCGAACCGCTCGACCATGTGCTGCTTTACGGCCCGCCCGGGCTGGGCAAAACCACGCTGGCTTCTATTATTGCCAACGAAATGGGGGTTAGCCTGCGCATTACCAGCGGCCCGGCCATCGAGCGCCCCGGCGACCTGGCCGCCCTGCTTACCAACCTAAACCCCAACGATATTCTGTTCATAGACGAAATTCACCGCCTGAACCGCAGCGTTGAAGAAGTGCTCTACCCCGCCATGGAAGACTACGCGCTGGATATTATTATAGGCAAAGGGCCCTCGGCGCGGTCTATTCGCATCGACCTTCCGCGCTTTACCTTGGTGGGGGCCACCACCCGCGCCGGCGAGCTCACCGGCCCGCTGCGCGACCGCTTTGGTGTTATTGAGCGGTTGGAGCTCTACACACCCCCGCAACTGCAGGAAATAATATCGCGCAGTGCGGCCATTTTGGGCATTGCCTGCCAGAGCGAGGGCGCGGCGGCGCTGGCCGCCCGCAGCCGGGGCACACCCCGCATTGCCAACCGCCTGCTCAAGCGCGTGCGCGATTTCGCCCAGGTGCTGGGCACAGGCGATATTACCCCCCAGGTTGCCGAACAGGCGCTCGATAGGCTGGAAATTGATAAGCTGGGGCTGGATACCATAGACCGCCGGCTATTGCACAC
>CAYYOY010000293.1:0-2185 GCA_964473265.1 uncultured Oscillospiraceae bacterium | reverse complement strand
GGCACTCATCCTCATTCACCTACAATCCTGAAATTTTGGTAATATTTCCATTATTACCCTAAAACGTAAATCGACACTTTTTTCAAAAACTTTATATAAAAAGTCTAAACTTTTTTTTGTTTTATACGATTATATATTTATTAGGCATCCTTTTGTCCACTATCTGCAAAGGCCTGCTTGCTTTATTATACCATTCTGCAGCCAAAACATAAAATGTTTTTTTCGGCAGCCGAATAAGATGGTTTTAGCGTAAATTTTGCCCTGTAATTATGCAATTTGGTATTATAAGCCGGGCGGGCGTATTTGTCCTTTGAATACATACAATATAGCATAGTGAAGTGGGCTGCTTTTGTCGCTGCGTGTGGTTTTAAAATGGGCCATATTCGGCGTAGAATTTTGCAAAGGTGAGTGAAATGGCAGATATTTTACGGGTTACGGCGCCGTTAGTGCAGCCTTCTCAAATTCCCCCAACAAAATCTACCGACCCAACCCTACCCTTTAATACTCAAGATTTATCAAAGGTTATTCGGTCCGGCCCGCAAAGTGAGCTGCTGGGCCAAAACAACGGCCTTGCCCCCAAAGATGACGCACCCACCATTTTAATGAACCTCCTGCGGGACCCTGCGGTGACGGTGCATTTTCTTAAAAATATCTTCCTGCTGCAGGAAATTATACGCCTATTGCCGGCAAATAACAACCCGGTTACCGCCGAAATTCAACAAATGTTTCGCGCACTGCTGGTGGGCCCAGACGATATTGTAAAAGAAATGCTGCGCCAAGAGCAAACCACCACCCAATTTCGCGGCGAAATTTACGATATGCTGCGTAAACTACTGGGGCAAAACCCTTCTTCAGAGCTGCGTGGCGCGGCCCTTGTGCTGTTGAAAGCCATAAATGGGCAGCTTAATAAGCAGGAACTGCTGGGCTCGGTTTCTAACACCCTGGGCTTTTTGGCCGATGCCCTTTCTTCCAGCAAAAGCCTTTCACAGCGTTTGGCCGAGCTTTCTGCCCGTTTTTCGGGGCAGGGTAGCGAAAACGATTTTGCAAGCCTGCGCAAGCAGGCCCTAGAACTGCTGCACGAAGTTGAGGGCAGTATTCTCTTTTCGGGCAAGTTGGCCAAGGTGGTTTCAATTACCCACTATAATCTTTCCCGCTTTCAAGATAACCCCGATTTCCTGGGCGAGGCCATTGCCAACTTTTTAAGCCATGTAAATGGCAAGCAGGAACGTAGCGAAATGCTGCAGTGCATTAACGATTTTCTTTCCAGCCTGGGTAGCCGTCAACCGGCGGAACATTCCCGGGTAATGGATGTGCTGGCAGATATTATTGGTAAACAAACCGGCGACCCTGCCATAAACCTTGTAAATGAGGATAAGATAGAAAAAATTATTCATAGCCTGCTTTCTTCCCCCTGCAACTTTACACCGCTGCTGCACTTTGTGGTGCCGGTGGAATATGAAGACCTTCGGGCCTTTGCCGAAATTTGGGTAGACCCCCAAGCAGGCCAGGAAGGCCAAACGCCCCAAACCGGGCAAAACATACAAATGCTTATTGTGTTTGATATTGAAACCTTTGGCCAGTTTGAAGCCGAGCTTATGGTAAAGGGCGAGAATATCGATTTTACCCTCCGTTGCCCCACCGGCTGCTACGAGGCATTTTCGGCCGCTTCCGGCCGCTTTTCGGCACTGCCCGAAGGCTCGCCCTATAAATTGCGGCAGATTTCGGTGGAACGGCTGGAGGCTTCGCGGTCGCTAATGGATGTTTTCAAGAGTTTGCCATACAAAAGGACGGGTGTAGATGTCAAGATCTGAACAAAACAAGGCGGTTGCCCTGCGCTACAATGCCGACGAGGATATGGCGCCGGTGGTAATTGCCTCAGGCTATGGCAGCATAGCCGAAAAAATTATAGGCATTGCCGAGCAAAAGGGCATACCGGTTTTCCGCGACGATAGCGCCGCTTCGCTGCTTTGCATGCTGGAGGTAGGCAGTAGCATACCCGTAGAGCTTTATGAGGCAATTGCCTCTATATACTGCCAGCTGCTGCGTATCTCTTCTGAAATAAAGAGCAGCCAGCCCCAGGAAGAGCAGGAGCCCAAACGTGAGCTTTCCGAAAAATTGGGTTTGCAAAGTGCTATACAATAGCCGTAAATTATAGTATTATAATAGTGTATAATAATCGTAAGAG
>CAYYOY010000292.1:0-2187 GCA_964473265.1 uncultured Oscillospiraceae bacterium | reverse complement strand
CTGCCGTCAGCTCAACTTAAGCTGGGGCGTTACGCCTATCATTCTGCCTGAAATGCAAAACACCGACGAACTTTTTACCAAGGCTGCCCAATGTGCCGTAGACACCGGCCTGCTAAAAAGCGGCGACCTTGTGGTAATTACCGCCGGCATTCCGCTGGGGGTTTCGGGCACCACCAATCTGCTTAAAGTGCACATCGTGGGGGATGTGCTCATAGCCGGCCGTGGCGCCAACAAGCTTTCTACCGTGGCACCGCTGTTTGTGGCACGAGATGAAGAACACGCATTGAATAGCTTCCGCCCCGGCGATATTTTGGTTATCGCCCAAACCTCTAACAAGCTGCTGCCGGTGCTTAAACAGGCTTCGGGCATTATCACCGAGGCCGAAGGCTTTAATTCCCATGCGGCAGTGGTGGGCATGACACTGGATATTCCTGTAATAGTAGGCGCCACCGGCGCAACACAAATATTAAAAACCGGCATTACCGTAAACCTGGACGCATCTACCGGTATGGTTTCCAGCACCGGCCAGGCGTAAGCTATGGCCCGCTGGGGTGGGCCTTAGAATAAACAGAATTATAAATAAAAGGCGGTACAATTCATGAAAGCAAAGGCTTTAACTAAACTGCTGACAGCATGTCTGATATGCTCGCTTATTTTAACTTTGGCAGCCTGTGGCGGAACCCAGCCTTCGTCGGATATTCCAAGCGATTCCGGCAGCATTATTGAACCCAGCGACGATACTTCCTCGGGGGATGGTGAAAGCACCTCTGCCGAGCTACCCGATGTACCCCCCACCAAGGAACTGCTGGATAAAATTGTAGCAGCCTACGCCAAAAACCCCGATACAGTAGGCTGGTTGTATATTCCCAATACCAACATTAACGATGTTGTAGTGCAAAACCCCCCGGACGACACCCGCAACGAATACTACCTGCGCAAGGACTGGATGCGCAACTACGATTTTAATGGCTGCTACATGGCCGATTACGAATGCCGATTTGAAAGCGCCGATATTAGCCGCAACACCGTTATCTACGGCCACAATATGGACGATAAAACCGACGGCGTAATGTTTGGCCAGCTTACCAAATGGCGCGATATTGACTTTGCTAAGAACAACCCTTATATCTACTTCTCTACCCCCGAACGAGATATGGTGTGGAAAATCTTCTCTGTAATGAACACCAGCACCAAATTCGACTATGTGCAAACCGACCCGGACAATACCAAGTTTATGAACATGCTCAACCATGCCCGCAAGGCTTCTATCTACAATTATGAGGTAGATGTAACTGCCAGCGATAAAGTTCTTACGCTTTCTACCTGCACCTATGTGTACGGCTCGAATAATAAATCGCAGCGGTTTGTAATTATGGCGCGTCTGCTGCGCCCCGGCGAAGAAATTTCTCCCCAAGTAACGCTGGAAAAGAACCCCAGCCCGCTGCAGCCCACCTTTTAAACAAAAAAGTTTTTAATACTGTGGGGGACGGCCTTGGCCGTTCCCCATTTTACGGAGGAAGCCTATGTTTTCTGCCCTGCGCGATAAAGATTTTACCCGTAAGCTGCTGGTAATTGGCCTACCCATAGCCCTGCAAAACTTAATTACCTTTAGCGTGGGCCTTATGGATACCATTATGCTGGGCATGGTAGGCGAAACCCAACTGGCAGCCGCTTCGCTGGCCGGGCAGGTCTTTTTTGTATTTATGATACTGCTTTTCGGCACAGCCGGCGGCAGCAATATTTTGCTGGCACAATATTGGGGCAAGGGCAATGTATGTGCTATGAAGCAAGTGCTTTCCATTACTTACCGCATTTCGGTCGTACTTAGCCTGGTGTTTTGGGCCATTGCCACGTTTGCTCCCGTACAAGTAATGTCTATATTTACACCCGATGTAGCTGTAATTGGCGAAGGTGTTTCTTACCTGCGTATCATTGGTTGGAGCTACCTGCTGTTCGGCATTTCCAACACCGCTATTATGACACTGCGTTCCTCCGGCACGGTGAACATTTCACTGGTGGTTTATTCGGTGTCGCTGGTGGTGAACACCTTTTTTAACTGGGTGTTTATCTTTGGCAACCTTGGCGCACCGCAAATGGGTGTGGCAGGTGCCGCGCTGGCAACCCTGCTGGCCCGTGCCTGCGAGTTTGTCATTGTGATGGTTTATTTAATATTTTTTGAAAAGAAGC
>CAYYOY010000291.1:0-2223 GCA_964473265.1 uncultured Oscillospiraceae bacterium | reverse complement strand
ATTCGCCGCCCTGCTGGTTGATGGTAGCGTTTTCGTTCATTACATTTACTACCGGCAGGTTGTGGCGCAGGCCTACCTCGAAATCGTTGGGGTCGTGCGCGGGGGTAATTTTCACCACGCCGGTGCCAAACTCCATATCGACATATTCGTCGGCCACCACGGGAATTTCGCGGTTCACCAGCGGCAGCAGCACGGTTTTGCCTACGAACTTAGCGTAGCGTGCATCGTTGGGGTGAACGGCCAGCGCCGTATCGCCCAGCATGGTTTCGGGGCGGGTGGTGGCAACCTCCATCCACACGTCTTTTTCGCCCACCACCGGGTAGCGAATATGCCAGAGGTGGCCGTCGCTTTCGCTATATTCCACCTCGGCGTCGGAAAGCGAGGTAAGGCACTTGGGGCACCAGTTGATAATGCGCTCGCCCCTATAAATAAGCCCCTTTTCATAAAGCCGCAGGAACACTTCCTGCACGGCCTTAGAGCAGCCTTCGTCCAGCGTAAAGCGTTCGCGCTGCCAATCGCAGGAAGAGCCCAGGCGCTTAAGCTGCTCGATGATACGTCCGCCGTACCGGCGCTTCCATTCCCAGGCGCGCTCTAAAAAGGCCTCGCGGCCAATTTGTTCCTTCGTAATGCCCTCGGCAGCCATGGCCTCTACAATTTTGGCTTCGGTGGCAATAGAGGCATGGTCGGTGCCGGGCATCCACAGGGCTTCGTAGCCCTGCATGCGCCGCCAGCGAATGAGAACATCCTGAAAAGTATTATCAAGGGCATGTCCCATATGCAGCTGCCCGGTGATGTTGGGCGGCGGAATTACAATGGTATAGGGCGGCTTGCCGGTGTTTGGCTCGGCGTGGAAGTAGCCGCCGTCCAGCCAGTGCTGGTATATTCTATCTTCCACCTGCTTTGGGTCGTATACCTTTTCCAGCTCGTGTGCCATGTGCTGTGTTCCTCCTAATCGTAGTTAGAAATGGTTAATCGTTGTTGGTGGAGCGGCTCCACTTTACGCCCTGGGGGGTATCTTCCAGCGTAATGCCTTTGGCTTTAAGCGCATCGCGGATAGCGTCGGCCCGGGCAAAATCTTTATTCTTTCGTGCCTGCTGGCGCTCTTCAATAAGTGTTTGCACCTCGGCTTCCAGGCTTTGTTCTTCGGCGGGGAAATTGAGCCCCAGCACGCCCGAAAGTTCGTCAAAGAGGTCGGCGGCGGCTTGCAGGCTGGCGGCACTGCGGGGCTGGGCGGCGAAGGTGTTGGCATCTCGCACCAGCTCAAAGAGGGCGGAAAGTGCGTCGGCAGTGTTTAGGTCGTCCTCCATGGCTTCTACAAACTGGGTGCGGCGGCGCTCCAACCCGGCTAGAAAGGCTTCTTCGCCCTCGGTGGGTTGTGGGGTAGCGTTTTGCAGGGCAAAATTAAGGTTGTTGCGGCAGTTGTGCAGGCGCTCTAACGAAGCGCAGCACTGTTCCAACACCTCTACCGAATAGTTAATGGGGCTGCGATAGTGAGCCTGCAGCATAAGCAGCTTAATGGGCGGGTAGCCAAATTTTTCGGCCACCTGCCGCACGGTGAAAAAGTTGTTCAGCGATTTAGACATCTTGCGGTTATCTACATTGATATAGCCGTTGTGCAACCAAAAGCGGGCGTAGTCCCCTCCCCCGCAGCATTCGGCCTGGGCAATTTCGTTTTCGTGGTGGGGGAAGATAAGGTCCTGCCCGCCGCAGTGAATATCTATCTGCTGGCCTAGGTGTTTGTGTATCATGGCAGTGCATTCAATGTGCCAGCCGGGCCGGCCTTCCCCCCAGGGGGAAGGCCAGCTGGGCTCACCCGGCTTGGCGGCTTTCCAGAGCACAAAATCGAGCGCGTCTTCCTTGCGGTTGTCTACGTCTATGCGGTTGCCTGCGTCTAAATCTTCCAGCGGCTGGTGCGAAAGCTTGCCATACTGGGCAAATTTGCGGGAACGGAAGTAAACATCTCCCCCGCGCTCGTAGGCATAGCCGGCCTGTATAATGCGCTCGATGAGCGCAACAATTTCATGAATGGTTTCGGTGGCCTTTGGGTGGATGCTGGCCGGGCGGATATTCAGCCCGGCGGCATCGGTTTGATATTCGGCAATATAGCGCAGGGCTATTTCCTGCGCGGCAACACCCTCTTCGTTGGCTTTGGCTATAATCTTATCGTCAATATCGGTAAAGTTTTGCACAAAGGTAACTGCATAGCCTCGATATTCCAAATAC
>CAYYOY010000290.1:0-2237 GCA_964473265.1 uncultured Oscillospiraceae bacterium | reverse complement strand
CACCGCCGGCATTACGCCCGTAACAGTGCGTATTTCGGTGGTGGTGTAAAACGTGCAGGATATTCTGGCCGACCTAGAACAGGCCCTGGTAAAGGCCTAGCACTATGCCAGCCCGGTAACGCCGCTTGGTCTTCCCGCTATAATTCTATACAATCGCAGCAAGGAGTTTAGCATGATATATGTAACAGGAGATTTGCACGGAGATATAGAACGCCTGCGGGAATCGTCTGTTCGCAGGTTGAAGAAGGGCGATACCCTACTGGTATGCGGCGATTTCGGTTTTATTTGGCAGGGCGGCAAGGAAGAGCAAAAAGCTCTGGAATGGATAGGCCGCCAGCGCTACAACACGCTGTTTATAGAGGGCTGCTACGATAATTTAGAGCTGCTTGCCGCTTACCCACAGAGCGAATGGCAGGGCGGGCAGGTGCGCCGCATTTGCGGCAACCTGCTATATGGGCTGCGAGGCAGCATTTTTACACTGGAGAGCAAGCGCATTTTTGTAATGGGCGGGGGCGAACTGGCCGACCCAGACGGCGCAATGCCCTGGGCCGCCCAGGGCCTGCCCAGCCGTGCCGAAATGGAGCTTGCCCAAGCCAACCTTGCCGACCACCGCTATGTGGTAGATTATATTATAACCCACGATTGCCCCACCACTTTAAAATCGAGCGTGGGGGGCAGCCTTAGCATTCACAACCAGTTGTACGCCTTTTTTGATGCCATGGTGCAGCGCGTGCGCCACAAGGGCTGGTATTTTGGCCGCTACCATATTGATAAACTGGTGCCGCCGCACTACCATGCGGTATATAAGGATGTACTGGCACTGCAATAACACAACGGGAGGATTGTATGGACCAACTGCTTGTTAAACGGCTTTCTCCCGCAGCCAAGCTACCCTGGCGGGCTACGCCCGGCAGCGCCGGGGCCGACCTTTTTGCTTGCCTGCAGCAGCCGGTGGAAATTTTACCGGGGCAAACGGCGGCTATACCCACCGGTATAGCAATACAGCTGCCGGCCGGGCAGGTGGCGCTGGTGTTTGGCCGCAGCGGCCTGGGCCTGCGCTACGGTATTGCACCCGCCAATGCGGTAGGGGTTATCGATAGCGATTACCGGGGGGAAATTATCGTAGGCCTGCACAACCATTCCCAAAGCGTCTATACCATACAGCCGCAGGAACGCATTGCCCAGCTGGTGGTGCTGCCGGTTTGTCTGCCCAGCCTGGTAGAGGCCGACGAGCTGGAAGAAAGCCAGCGCGGTGCCGGCGGTTTTGGCTCAACAGGAAACTAGATAGAACGCAGAATAAATGCATAGGTTTGTAACTCATAATTTTTATTTTTTTGTATTCTCGCCTATCATATAAAACTACACCACAAATTCTTTAACCTCATCTTGCTATCGTTCCGCTAAACATCTTGCTTCTTGTGCGTGACATCAAGGAGGAACGGCTATGGAAATTCCACAAATTGTAACTACCCAACTACTGGTTGAAAATTTTTTAATTCCACTAATTCGCTTTATATTGCCCTGGGTACTGGGTCTAAGCGCTATCTCTTTTTGCTGGCATTTATTATTACGGGTAATTAAAGGCAAACATAAGCAACCTGATACTACAACTGTAAAGCGACGCAAATAATTCCCCAATACTTTGAACGGAGTACAAAGCTATGTTGCCACTTGTTTTAGCTTCGGGTTCTCCCCGGCGCAGCCAGCTGCTGGAGCAGGCCGGCCTGCGCTTTGAGGTGCTGTGTTCCAGCGCCGACGAAAGCATTGCCCAGCCACTACCGCCTGAAGAACTGGTGCAGCAGCTGGCGCTGCGCAAGGCACAGGCCGTGCTGCCGCTACGCCCGCATGCGCTGGTGCTGGGTGCCGACACCGTGGTAGAACTGGACGGCGAAATTTTAGGCAAACCCGCCAATGAGGCCCAGGCTGCCGAAATGCTGCACCGCCTTTCTGGCCGCGAGCACCGGGTATATACCGGTGTTGCCCTTTGCAGCGCAAAGCACACCGAAAGCTTTGCCTGCTGCACGTATGTGCGGTTTTTCCCCTTTTCCGAAGCAGAAATTGCCGCCTACATAGCCACCGGAGAACCAATGGATAAAGCAGGTAGCTATGGTATACAAGGCAAGGGCGCACTGCTGGTAGAAAGCATATCGGGCGATTATTATAACATTATGGGCCTACCGCTTGCCCGTGTGTGCAAACGTCTGGCAAGCTTGCAAGAAATATTTTCTTAAGAATAT
>CAYYOY010000289.1:0-2272 GCA_964473265.1 uncultured Oscillospiraceae bacterium | reverse complement strand
AAACAGAAAGCGGCATTGTTTCTGTACCGCCCGAACAAGTAAATGTAGACAGCATCATTGTTGTTCGCCCCGGCGAAAAAATTCCGCTGGACGGTGTGGTGCTTACCGGCGAATCGTTTATAGACACCATGGCGCTCACCGGAGAATCGGTGCCATGCAAGGCGGCGCCGGGCAATGCGGTGCTTTCGGGCGCTATTAATAAAAGCGGTCTTTTGGAAGTAAAGGTAACAAAACTTTTTAGTGAATCTACCGTTTCAAAGATACTGGATCTTGTTCAAAATGCAAGCAGCAAAAAGGCCGAAAGTGAAAAGTTTATTACCAAGTTTGCGCGCTACTATACCCCTACTGTTGTGTTTACCGCTTTGGCTGTAGCCATTGTGCCCCCGCTGCTGGGTTATGGCGCATTTTCCCAGTGGCTATATAAGGCACTTTCTTTCCTTATAATCTCCTGCCCCTGTGCTTTGGTTATCTCCATTCCCATCAGCTTTTTTGGTGGCATTGGGGGCGCGGCAAAAAACGGCATACTGGTTAAGGGCGGCAACTATTTGGAAGCACTGAACAAATTGGAAACCGTTGTATTCGATAAAACCGGCACGCTGACAAAGGGCGTATTCAAGGTTACCAAAATTCAGCCGGCAGAGGGTGTACCCGAGCAGGAGCTGCTTACCCTTGCCGCCATTGCCGAAGCACACTCTACACACCCCATTGCAAAATCGATACTTGCGGCATATGGCAAACCCGTTGAAACTGAAGCACAAATTACCGAGCAGGCAGGCTGTGGTATAACAGCCAAAACCCCAAACGATACAATTTATGCAGGAAACGCCCGCTTGATGGCGCAGGTGGGCATAAGAGATCTGCCATCCTTTGCAAAAACCACTGTATATGTGGCAAAGGGCAGCCGGTATATGGGCTATATTCTTATTTCTGATGAGGTAAAAGAAAGTACAGCCGGTGCGCTCTCTGCTATTCGCCAGGCGGGTGTAAAGCGGCTTCTCATGCTAACCGGTGATAGCCCGGCCATTGCGAAGGAAGTATCGGAATGCCTTTCTCTTGACGATTACCGTGCAGGCCTTCTGCCGCAGGATAAGGTGGCCGAGTTTGAAAAGCTACTTGCCGGCAAAACCGGGAATATCGCTTTTGTGGGCGACGGCATTAACGATGCCCCGGTTCTTACCCGTGCCGATATTGGCATTGCCATGGGTGGCATTGGTTCCGACGCCGCAATTGAAGCCGCCGATGTGGTGATAATGAACGATGATATTGGCAAAATTGCTACAGCGCTTACCATTGCACGAAAGACACGACGCATTGTAGTGCAAAACATTGTTTTTGCGCTGGGCATAAAGCTCGCCGTTATGGTGCTAGCCTTTTTTGGGATAACCTCTATTGGGTTTGCTATCTTTGCAGATGTAGGTGTTGCACTGCTGGCTCTGCTGAATGCTGTGCGGGCAATGCGGGTGAAATAAACCAAATACTTGTGGAGGGGAATTGCAAAAAATTCCCCTCCACTTTATAATATAATTTGGTTTTGTTTATATTCTGTTAAATAGGAGGTTCTTTCAAACTAATATCGCAGGAGAAATGTTACAGGATGAAGAAAAACATAGTACTATTTTCAGCATTGATTATTCTTACGTCTGTTTTTACAATAACTGCAAATGCCATTACACAGCCCGAGCTTGGTAATCAGCTTTACTCGGAAACGGCTATTTTAATAGATGGCGATACAGGGCAAGTGCTGTTTGAGAAAAATATGCACAAAAAGATGTACCCCGCCAGCATCACCAAAATTATGACGGCATTGCTGGCCTTAGAAAATGGGCAGCTAAGCGACGAAATTGTTATGACATATGATGCGGTTTTTTCGGTTGGAAGAAATACATCCCACATTGCACTTGACGTAGATGAGAAGCTAACACTAGAGCAAGCGCTCTATGCCCTGGCCATTGAATCGGCCAACGACGCCGCAAACGGAATTGCAGAACGTATAGGCGGTACAATGGAAAGCTTTGCGGCTATGATGACCGAAAGAGCCAAAAAAGCCGGCGCACGCAACACCAACTTTGTGAATGCCCATGGTCTGCCCGATAAAAACCACTTTACCACCGCTTACGATATGGCACGAATTACAATGGAAGCCATTCGGCAGCCGGAATTCTTAAAAATATTTAATACGGTGCGCTATGAAATGCCCCCAACCAATAAGCAACCTGAAACAAGATACTTTAATTGCAGCAATGCCATGATTGTAGGCAAATATAAATACGAG
>CAYYOY010000288.1:0-2282 GCA_964473265.1 uncultured Oscillospiraceae bacterium | reverse complement strand
AAGGTATTCCTCATTACCATGGACCAGATGGACCAATACTGGGCCGGTATTGACAAGGGCGCTCAGAAGGCAGTAGCCGAGCTGGGCAACGTGGAATACAAATGGACCGCCCCCGACGTTAAGGACGACGCCAAGCAAATTGAAATGATTAACAACGCGGTCGCCAACGGCGCTAACGCCATTCTGCTGGCCGCCAACGGGCCGGATGCCGTTACCTCGGCTCTGAAAGAAGCCGAAGCCAAGGGCGTAAAGATTATTTATGTAGACTCCCCCGCTAACTATGCTGCGGTTGCTACCTTCGCCACCAACAACGAAGCGGCAGGCAACACCGCCGGCCAAGAAATGCTGAAGAACCTTGCAGCAGCCGGCGTTACCAGCGGCAATATAGGCATTATTAGTGTAAACGCAGCCACCGCTTCTACCGTGGCCCGCGAAAAGGGCTTCCGTGCAGCGCTGCAAGGCAAGGGCTTCACCCTGCTGGAAACCCAGTTCTGCGACGGTGACGCCGCCCGCGCCAAGGATATGGCCACCAACTTCATTACCCAAGGCTGTGTAGGCCTGTTCGGTGCCAATGAAGGCTCGGCCGTGGGCGTAGGCAATGCCATTAAGGAATCTGGCAAGCCTATCGTAGGCATTGGCTTCGACTCTTCCGACGCTATCATGAGCCTGCTTAAGGGCGGCTCGCTCAAAGCCACCATGGTGCAGAACCCCGAAACCATGGGTTACGAGGGCATTAAGGCTGCTGTATCGGTTCTGAGCGGCGGCAGTGTATCCAACACCAATGTAGACACCGGCGTTTCGGTGGTTACAGGCTAAGCAGCTCCTCCCTACATTACTATATTGCGGTTTGTGTTGCCGGCGTCCGGGTTTTACCGGGCGCCGGCAGCATGTTTGGGCATTAACCATGCACAATAGCCTGCCTGTCATCCTGCGCCGCTGCGGCTATATATTGGTAACCCTGCAAGGCAAGCCACTCTTGGCTTGCCCGGCCCTTAAAGAATGTTCCTAAAAGGGGCTAAGGCTTTTTATTCCACCGCATAGCATAAAGCAAGCAACACCACACGTTGAACACGTAATTATGCACCAGCCCTAAAAGCATAATCGACTCACTTGCAAGAGACGGCGGAAATCTGCCAGCCGCACACACGCAAAAGCGGTCGCCGTGCGCTTCACACAATGCTTCTTATTGCGTCCTACGCACTATACCTAAGCAAAAGCGCCTTTACCGCATAGTGGGTTTCAAAAGTACACAAGCAAAAGCCGCCAAACCCTTGCACAGGGCTTGGCGGCTTTGCTTTTGGGGTGGGAGGTGTTATTTTTGTTCGTAAAGCTCAATAATGGTATCATCCTTTATAATGAAGGCAATGCGGGTGCCGGGGCCAATTTCGGTGGGGTCGAAGATAATGCGGTCGGCATCATCCAGATAGGGTTGCATGTCGTCCACCTTGTAGGCCACATGGGGGTTCTTGTGCATAATTTCGGGGAAGGGGTTGCCTTCCTCAAATTTAAGGTACTCAATTTTATAATCGTAATCTTCGGGGTTGCTCATCCAAATTTTCATGCCCTCGGCATAGGTCATGCCGGGCTTTTTGGTGGTAACGGGAATACCCACATGCATGTATTGTGCTGCCATGGTTGTTTCCTCCTTACACTTTCTCGGGAACTTTTACATACTTGGCTTCGTACCAGCCGCGGAACGAAACGGTAACATACCCAAACGCAAGGCCAATTATGCAGTAAATCATCTCGGTAATGGCCGCGCTCGAAAAGGTTGCCTGGGGCACATAGCTCATAAAGCCAAAGTAGACACCGGCGCCCACAAAAATAGAGGGCACATAGTTAATAACCCAAGGCATAAGCTCGAAGTAGATAACCACCGGCACCAGCACCAGCAGCGTAATAGGCACGGCAAAGAAGCCCAGTGCTCCGCTTAGCGCGCCGCCCATCATCATAATAGCAATGGAGGCAACAATACCTATGATGTAGCCAAAGGTAGTGCGGATTGCGCCCTTCATATCGCAGCCCGAAAGGAAGTACATGGCCCATGCCTGGAAGGCAATCCAGCCGAAGCCTGCCCCGGCCGGATAAACCACCGGGCTTAACGCCTGGTCGATAATCTGCAGTACGCAGGCCTGCAGGCCGATAAACAGGGCAATCCAAAAGAATTTGCTGGCTTTCACAAAAATCCCTCTCCTTCATGTTGTCATGTGCATGCACGCAGGTGCGGCAATCGGCGGGCCTTGGTGTGTTGGTTAGGGGTTGAAAGCTAAACGTATTATTTG
>CAYYOY010000287.1:296-2296 GCA_964473265.1 uncultured Oscillospiraceae bacterium | reverse complement strand
GGGAGGAGTAATTGAAATGACAACCAACAAGAACCTGCTCTCCTGGGTAGAGGAGATGAAAGCGCTCACCAAACCCGACCAAGTGGTGTGGATTGACGGCAGCGCCGAGCAGCTTGCAAAGCTGCGCGAGCAAAGCGTGGCCTCGGGCGAAATTGAGCCCCTCAACCAAGAAAAGCTACCCGGCTGCTACATTCACCGCACCGCAATAAACGACGTTGCCCGTGTAGAGCACCGTACGTTTATCTGCACCAGCAAAAAGGAAGATGCCGGCCCCACCAACAACTGGATGGCCCCCGACGAAGCCTATGCCAAGCTGGGCAAGCTTTTTGATGGCGCTATGAAGGGCCGCACCATGTATGTCATTCCCTACTCCATGGGCCCCATCGGCTCGCCCTTTGCCAAGGTAGGCGTAGAGCTTACCGATTCTATCTATGTTGTGCTCAACATGGACATTATGGCCCGTATTGGCACCAAAGCCCTGGAACAACTGGGCGATTCCAACGATTTCGTACGCGGCCTGCACTCCAAGGCCGATATTGACGAAGAAAACCGCTATATTTGCCACTTCCCCGAAGATAACACCATTTGGAGCATCAACTCGGGTTACGGCGGAAACGTGCTGCTGGGCAAAAAGTGCTTTGCACTGCGCATTGCTTCCTACCAGGGCTGGAACGAGGGCTGGATGGCCGAGCACATGCTTATTCTGGGCGTGGAAAACCCCCAGGGCGAGGTGCACTACATTGCCGCCGCCTTCCCTTCGGCCTGCGGCAAGACCAACCTGGCCATGCTTATTCCGCCCGAGGTTTATGCCAAGCAGGGCTATAAGGTTTGGTGCGTAGGCGACGATATCGCCTGGCTGCGTCCCGGCCCCGACGGCCGTCTGTGGGCCATTAACCCCGAAAGCGGCTTCTTTGGCGTAGCCCCCGGCACCAACGATAAGAGCAACCCCAACGCTCTGGCCGCCACCCGCAAGAACACTATCTTTACCAACGTGGTGCACAACCTGGACGACAACACCGTGTGGTGGGAAGGCCTGGATAAGAACCCGCCCAAAAACGCCCTGAACTGGAAGGGTGAAAAGTGGGATGCCGCTGCAGGCGAGAAGGGTGCACACCCCAACAGCCGCTTTACCGCACCTGCCGTAAACTGCCCCTGCATCTCTAAGGAATTTTCCAACCCGCAGGGTGTGCCCATTTCGGCCATTGTGTTCGGCGGCCGCCGTGCCAAAACCGCCCCGCTGGTGTATGAAGCACGCAACTGGCAGCATGGTGTATTCGTAGGCTCTATTATGGCCAGCGAAACCACCGCCGCCGCCGCCGGCGCCGTAGGCGTTGTGCGCCGCGACCCCATGGCTATGCTGCCCTTCTGCGGCTACCACATGGGCGACTACTTTACCCACTGGCTGAAGATGGGCGAAAAGCTGGGCGACAAGGCCCCCAAGGTGTTCAATGTAAACTGGTTCCGCACCGATGAAAGCGGCAACTTTGTATGGCCGGGCTTTGGCGATAATATGCGCGTGCTAATGTGGATTTTGGGCCGCTGCGCCGGCACTGCCAAGGCTGACGAAACTGCCATTGGTTACGAGCCCCTGCCCGCCGATATCAACATTGAAGGCCTGGAAGGCATTACAGAGCAAACAGTTGCCGACCTGCTGAATGTTGATAAAGACCTCTGGAAGCAGGAAGCCGAGGGCATAGCCGAATTCTACAAGCAGTTTGGCGACCGTCTGCCCCAGGCACTGGAGGCCGAGCTGGCCGAGCTTACCAAGCGTCTAAAATAAACCAAAAACAACGGGGGCAGGGTGGAAAAGCCCGGCCCCCTCGTCGCGGCACGGCCTTAGCCGCTCGTTTTGCCTTCCATTGCTATGCAATTACAGGCAAAAGCTCACTTCTAGGCCGGCCGCTCCTCTTCCCCGCAAGGCAAAGCCTTGCGGGGGCCCCGTTTAGGCACGGCCTTAGCCGCTCGTTTTGCCTTCCATTGCTATGCAATTACAGGCAAAA
>CAYYOY010000287.1:0-196 GCA_964473265.1 uncultured Oscillospiraceae bacterium | reverse complement strand
GCTCCTCTTCCCCGCAAGGCAAAGCCTTGCGGGGGCCCCGTTTAGGCACGGCCTTTTCTCTCTTTCAAGGGGTGCTGCCACCGGCCTATTTACTTTTCTTGCTTCGCCAAGAAAAGTAACAAAAGAAGGCGACCAGGGGGCTTTCGCACCCCCTGGCCCCCCAGCACTAGACGGTACGCACCGTCTGCGGAGCTAA
>CAYYOY010000286.1:0-2298 GCA_964473265.1 uncultured Oscillospiraceae bacterium | reverse complement strand
CATCCAGCACCGGCACAATTTTGCCGCGCAGGTTGATAATACCCTTTACATAGGCCGGCACGTTGGGCACACGGGTAACCGCCTGAATGCTGATAATTTCAATTACATGAAAGAGCTCTACGCCATAGGTGGAATCTCCAATAAAAAAGGTTAAAAATTTACCGTGCAAATCATCCACGCCATCGGTGTCAACCATGTTTTCAACCAATTCAGCCATGATAAGCCCCTCCTTCTTAGTAGTTGTTCAGCAGGTTGTTGGCGTCCAGTATCAAACTAATGCTACCGTCACCCAAAATGGTGCATCCTGCCAGACCCTTGCTTTTTACATCGAAGCGGCTCAGGTAGCTCGGGAAGGGCTTTACCACCACCTGCTGCTCGCCAATAAGCTGGTCGGCAAAAATGCAGGCCATCTTGCTTTCGTTTTCTATTAGAATAAGAATGCCTTCCATAAGGTCGGTCTGGGCGTTTGCAAAAGAAAACACTTCATGCAGACGGATAATGGGGTAGCATTCCCCACGCAGCATAAGCATTTCTTTGCCGTCTACATCTTCAAAGAGCTGCGAGGCATCGCTTACCTTGAAAGATTGCTTGATAGAAGTGATAGGCATGGTAAAGATAGCATCGCCCACCGAAAGCTCCATGCCGTCCACAATAGCCAGCGTGAGCGGAATTTTAATGGTAAAGGTGGTGCCCACATTCTTTTTGCTTTCCACCGAAATGGTGCCGCCCACCGTTTCAATATTCTTTCGCACAACATCCATGCCTACGCCACGCCCGGAATATTCCGTAACCACCTCGTTGGTGGAAAAGCCGGGCAGCATAATCATTTGGAAAATTTCTTTTTCGGTATATTCACTTTCAGGCTTGGTAAGCAGGCCGTTCTTGCGTGCCTTATTCAAAATGCCCTCGGTGTGCAGGCCGCTGCCGTCATCTGAAAGGGTGATAATAATTTCTCCGCCGGCGTTTTGGGCTGCCAGTGTAATTTTAGCCACACGGGGCTTACCCAGGCTTTCGCGCACCTCGGGCGGCTCTATGGCATGGTCCATTGCGTTGCGTATCATGTGCATAAAGGGGTCGCCCAGGCTATCGTTAATGGTTTTGTCTACCTCGGTATCGCCGCCAATGGTTTCCAGCTCTACCTGTTTGCCCAGCTTTTTGCTCATATCGCGCACAATGCGGTTCATCTTCTGGTATACGCCCGAAAGCGGCACCATGCGAATAGACATTACCACATCCTGCAGTTCATCGGTAAGTTTGCGAAGCTGGCGGGTAGCCTTATAAAAGCCGTCGAGTTTAAGGTCTTTTAGTTCGGGGTTGCTGGCCACCATGGCTTCGGCTATTACAATTTCGCCCACCAGGTCCATAAGCTGGTCGAGCTTGGTTTGGTTTACGCTAATTAAGTTTTGCTTGCCGGCTGTGGCAGCACGGGGTTCGCCGTCACCACCCGGCTGTGTGCCGCCTGTAGGGGTGGCGGGGGCGCGGGTTGCAGGTGCGCCTGCCGCAGCGGGCTGTGGCTGTGTAGCAGCAGCAACCGCCGGCGCTGCTTCCTCCAGCACCTCGTAGGAACGAATATTTACGGCCGATTCTACAACGCTGTACACCTCTTTTGGGTCTAGCGCGGTGGTAAATTCCACAATAAAGCCGTTGTTAATAATTTCCGTGGCAAGCGAGGCGTCGTTTTCCGGGTTGGGGGGAATGGAAGAAAGATGCTCGCAAAGGTCCTTCATCTGCGAAAGCAGCATAAAGGCGCGGATGTTTTCCATCTGGCAGCCTTCTTCAAAGAACACCCGTACACGGTGTAGCTCGTGGCCCGGCGTACCGGTGCTCTGCGCTGCGGCAGGGGAGGCCGCAGCCTGGCCGGCCCCGGTAGGCGCTGCTGCGGCAGCTGCCGGCGCCGCACCACCCTTGAGCACCTCTACCTGTTGCTGCAGGCGCTGCACAAGCTCGGCGGAATCGGCCGGGGTGTAGTCTTCATTTTGCATTACCTCTACTTCGGCTTTCAAGAAGTCGGAGGTTTGGAAAACGAGGTCGAAAACAGTACTGTTGTGGGTGTCTATAACGCTAGGATTTTCGCGAATGATATAAAACATGTCTTCAACCCGATGCGCAACCACAGAAACGCTTTCCAGGCCCATCATAGCAGATGAACCTTTAATGGTGTGCATAATGCGGAAGATTTCGTTTATGCTGTCGTTGCTAAAGGCACCGTCTTTTTCCGATTGCAGCATAATCTCATCCAATTGTTCCAGAAGGGTGGTGGTTTCATAGACAAACATTTCCAGCATAGGTTCAATGCTT
>CAYYOY010000285.1:0-2350 GCA_964473265.1 uncultured Oscillospiraceae bacterium | reverse complement strand
CGTGAGCGGTGTTGATGGTAATGCCGCGCTCGCGCTCTTCGGGAGCCTTATCGATCATATCGTATGCCATAAACTGTGCTTTGCCCTGCATACCCAGTGTTTTGGTGATAGCAGCGGTAAGAGTGGTCTTACCATGGTCAACGTGGCCAATGGTGCCAATGTTTACATGGGGCTTGTTTCTTTCAAATTTAGCCTTTGCCATTTGCATGTTCCTCCCTTAATTTAGTAAATACTGTGCTCTTTAAGGACATTCTACCAATTCGCACTGCAAAAAGCAAGCATTAACACTGCTTTCGACAGGATACTCGCCTAAGCGTAGGTTAGTCCTTTTTACGGTTGCTTACAATGCCCTCGGCAATAGATTTCGGCACCTCAATGTAGTGGCTGGGCTCCATAACATAGTTGCCGCGCCCTTGGGTGCGGGAACGAAGGTCGTTGGAGTAACCAAACATTTCGGAAAGCGGCACAAAAGCCTTAATCTCTTGTGCGCCAAACACCGCTTCCATGCCTTGAATTTGCCCACGGCGGGAATTGAGGTCGCCCATAACGTCGCCCATATATTCTTCGGGCAGGTTTACGGTAACCCGCATGATCGGCTCAAGAATAACCGGGTCGGCCTTTTTCATAGCTTCCTTAAAAGCCATAGAACCGGCGATCTTAAAGGCCATTTCAGAGGAGTCAACCTCGTGGTACGAGCCGTCGTAAAGGGTAACCTTTACGTCTACCACCTGGTAGCCGGCCAGTACGCCGGCCTGCATGGCACCCTGAATACCTTGGTCAACGGGACCAATGTATTCCTTGGGAATGGCACCGCCCACAATGCCGTTGATAAACTCGTAGCCCTTGCCGCTTTCGTTGGGCTCAATTTTAATTTTAACATGGCCGTATTGGCCCTTACCGCCCGACTGTCTGGCATACTTGTGGTCCACATCGGCATTCTTGCGAATGGTTTCTTTGTAAGAAACCTGGGGCTTGCCAACGTTGGCTTCCACGCGGAATTCGCGCAGCAGACGGTCTACAATAATCTCGAGATGCAGTTCGCCCATGCCCGAGATAATGGTTTGCCCGGTTTCCTGGTCGGTATAGGTGCGGAAGGTGGGGTCTTCTTCCGCCAGCTTGGAAAGGCCGATGCCCATTTTTTCCTGGCCGGCCTTGGTCTTGGGCTCAATGGCCAGGCTGATAACCGGCTCGGGGAATTCCATCGATTCCAGGATAATGGGGTGCTTGGGGTCGCACAGGGTGTCGCCCGTGGTGGTGTTCTTCAGGCCCACGGCCGCGGCAATGTCGCCGGCGTAGCAGGTTTCAATATCCTGCCTGTGGTTGGCGTGCATTTGCAGAATGCGGCCCATGCGCTCGCTGTTATCCTTCACAGAATTGTACACCGAGGCGCCGGCGTTTACCGTGCCGGAATAGACACGGAAGAAGCACAGCTTGCCCACAAAGGGGTCGGTGGCAATTTTAAAGGCCAGCGCGGCAAAAGGCTCTTTATCGGAAGAGGGGCGAACCTCTTCCTGCTCGGTATCGGGGTTTATACCCTTAATGTTGGCTACGTCGGTAGGAGCCGGCATGTAGTCAACCACCGCATCCAGCAGCTTTTGTACACCCTTATTGCGATAGGAAGTGCCGCATACCACGGGAACCATCGCATTGGCAATCGTAGCCTTGCGGATGCAAGCCTTCAACTCGTCAATGCTAATTTCCTGGCCTTCCAGGTAACGTTCCATAATGGCGTCGTCCTGTTCGGCAGCTGATTCCAGCAGCTTCTGGTGGTATTCTTCGGCTTTTTCCTTCATATCGTCGGGAATTTCTTCCACGCGAATGTCTTTGCCCTGGTCGTCATAGTAAACATAGGCCTTCATCTCAACCAGGTCGATGATGCCTTTAAAGAACTGCTCGGCGCCGATAGGCAGCTGAATGGGCACAGGGTTACACTTCAGGCGTTTAATCATCATTTCTACTACGTTGTAGAAATCGGCACCCATAATGTCCATCTTGTTGATGTAAGCCATGCGGGGCACCTGATATTTATTGGCCTGACGCCAAACGGTTTCGGACTGGGGCTCTACGCCACCCTTGGCACAGAATACCGTGACAGAGCCGTCCAGCACACGCAGCGAGCGTTCTACCTCCACGGTAAAATCCACATGCCCGGGGGTATCAATGATATTGATACGGTGGTCCTTCCAAAAGGCCGTGGTGGCGGCAGAGGTAATGGTAATACCACGCTCCTGCTCCTGCTCCATCCAGTCCATAGTGGCGGCGCCTTCGTGCACCTCACCAATTTTGTGCGTTTTACCTGTGTAGAACAGGATGCGCTCGGTGGTGGTGGTCTTGCCGGCGTCGATATGCG
>CAYYOY010000284.1:0-2374 GCA_964473265.1 uncultured Oscillospiraceae bacterium | reverse complement strand
TAACATCCACAACCGTAGGGCGGGGGCTTGCTCCCGCCACCTTTACCCCATCACCCATAACATCCACAACCGCAGGGCGGGGGCTTGCTCCCACCACCTTTGCCTCATCACCTTTAACATCCACAACCGTAGGGCGGGGGCTTGCTCCCGCCGCTTGTTCCCCATTGCCTTTGTTTGTTCCATTGCCTAAAACCAAAATTAAATGAATATGCGTGGGCATTATCACATACTTATCAATCTTAATGTACGCAAATCTATTTTCTAATGCAAAAAGTTGTTGTTCCGCAACTTTACCAATCGGTAATAACGTAACCTTTACATCGGCGGGAGCAAGCCCCCGCTCTACCCGGGATAAAATAGGTAAATTATCTTTTGTATTTATGGTTACATAATAATATCCGCTTTGGCTGTAATCGTACTCTTTTAACCTTGGGTGTTTTCTTTTTGGGTGCTCCAAATAATCACCACCTATATTTCCGGCGGGAGCAAGCCCCCGCCCTTCGCCATACCATGTCCGTTACCTTTGGCGGGAGCAAGCCCCCGCCCTTCGCCATACCTTATGCGTTACCATCGGCGGGAGCAAGCCCCCGCCCTACGTAGGGATATTGTACGCGCTGCTTACCCGGCAAACAACTGCAGCAGCGTACCGGCCAGCGTACTCACCAGATAGAGGATGCCGGCAATTTTTAGGGTTTCGCGCAAGTTGCGGCTGGTGCGCAGCAGCACAGCCAGCCCCACCCCCGAGGCGGTGCAAAGCCCGGCAAACAGTGCGCCCAGGCTAAGGCTGCCCGAAAGATATAGCTCGGCCAGTAACACCGAGGCAGCACAGTTGGGAATAAACCCAATGGCGGCGGCCAGTGCCGGTTGAAAGGCGCTGCCGGCAATAAGTAGGCTGGCGAGAAAACCCTCGCCCAAAATTTCTATTATGATATTCACAGTAAGTGAAAATAACAATATAAATAAAAATATTTGCAGCGTGCGCTGTAGGGCGGGGCGCAGAATGCCGCCGTGCGCTTGGTGCTGCCCGTGCCCGCAGTGTTCGCAGCCCGGCAGCTCGGGCGGCAGGCCGCCTGTAGGGTGTGCAGGGTGCAGGAAAAGGTCGAACCCCAGGCCCACCACAATGGCAAGCACTACCTTGGCCGCCACCAGCAGCATTACCACACCAATAGCACTGGGGTTGGTAAACAGAATGGGAATGGCCTCGTCCGAGGTGGCAATGAACACCGCCAGCAGCGTGCCCAGCGAAAGCATTTTACCGGCGTAGAGGTTGGCCGAAACCACCGAAAAGCCGCACTGCGGAATGCAGCCCAACAGGGCGCCCACGGGTGCACCGTAGCGCCCCGCCCGCCACAGCAGCTTTTCCATTCTGCCCGAGGCATGGTGGTGAATATATTCCATGAGCAAAAATACCCCCAGCAGGAAGGGCAGCATTTTAAGGGTATCCCATAGGGTTTCGTATATGGTTTCTAGCATAGTTCCTCCTGGAAAGGCTGTTTGGCTGGGTTTAATCTATCATGTTTGCGCTGGGCTTGTCAAGGCAGGCAGCCCGGCCTACCGAAACATTTCGTTTGGCATTTAATATAATGTAGCAATACCCTTGGGAGGTGTTGTTATCAACCAGACGAAGCTTACAGGGTGCGTTGTCAACCCCAGCAACCCGGCTTACAACGCCGCCAAACGAAATTATAATCTTGCTATAAAAAGCAGCCCTGGGCTGATTGTTTTTTGTCAGCGCGAAGCAGATGTACGCAACGCGCTGGCGTATGCCAAGCAAAACAAGGTGCCCTTTCGCATACGTTCCGGCCGGCACGATTACGAGGCCAATTCCAACCTGAATGGCGGGTTGGTTATCGATATGAGCGAAATGAACGCTTGCGATATAGACCGGAACAACCACACGGTAACGGTGGGGTCGGGCATTCGCACCGGCAACCTTTACAACAGGCTTGCACGCTGCGGCTATATGCTGCCCATGGGCACCTGCCCAGACGTAGGCCTTTCGGGCCTGGCCTGCGTTGGTGGCATTGGCTATAGCACCCGGTATCTTAGCTTTACGCTGGACAGCCTGCTGGAATTTACCGTGGTAGATAAAGACCTGCGCTGCCTGCGCGTAAACCAGCAGGAAAACCCACAGCTATTCTGGGCGTTGCGGGGGGCCCCCGGCAGCAACTTCTGCGCTATAACCTCTATGAAGTTTCAGCTTGCCCCGGCGCAGCAGCTGGCTATTTTCCAAAGCATGTGGGAAATTGCCGACGCACCCAAGCTTATCAACTTCTTTCAAGATTTCGCCTACACCTGCTATATCCGCCTGACTATGAAGTTAACCTACAGTAAACTGAAGGACGGTACACTTTCGCTGGCCATTGACGGGCAG
>CAYYOY010000283.1:0-2400 GCA_964473265.1 uncultured Oscillospiraceae bacterium | reverse complement strand
ACGCTGCGGTGTAAGCCGCCCGGGCCGGTGCGGCCGTCAAGGGCTTTGCCGTGGTGGCCGAAGAAGTGCGCAACCTTGCAGCTAAATCGGCCGAAGCGGCGGGTAGCACCACAGAACTGATAGAAGGCTCTTACACTGCCGTGCAGAATGGCAGCCGCATTGCCGGCATTACCGCCCAAACCCTCTCGGAGGTGATCGGCCAGGCCAACAGCACCAGCGAAATTATCACCAAAATTGCCGGCGAGGTTTCGCAGCAAGCCGGCCTGGTAGCGAGCATAAACACCAGTGTAGAACGTATTTCTACAGTGGTGCACAGCAATTCGGCCACCAGTGAGCAGAGTGCGGCGGCCAGCCAGCAGCTGGCTTCGCAGGCGGCATTGCTTAAGCAGCTTGTTTCGCACTTCAAAACCCGGCAGCAGCACTTGCTGCCCTAAATATCCGGCTTTGAATTGATAAAAAGCAACCGCGCCCGCAAAAGTGGGCGGGGCTGCTTTTTTGAAAGCGATTCATACGAGTGCGCATGGGGAACTCGCCTGCAGGAATAACACTACATCTGTGGTGCAATTGGCTGCCGTATAAACGCAGGGAAATGCGCCACAGAAGAGTACACCGGGCCTTTGGTAGGCAGGGGAAGGGGGTATAGCAAACAGATATGACAGTAGTTTTTCAAACCATTGAAGTAGTGGGTATTGTGGCTTTCGCACTCTCGGGCGCTATGACAGCCATTGAACAGGAACTAGACTTGCTTGGAGTGATGCTCATCGGTATCGTCGCTTCGCTGTTCGGCGGCATAATGCGGGATATTCTCATTGGCAGCCTTCCACCCCGGGTCTTTTCACACACCTCATTTATTGCCATTGCGGCATTTGCTTCGCTGTCCATATTTTTCATTGCTTATCGCAACCGCAGGCTTTATCTTGAAAAGAGAGAATGGATTACAAAAATTAACAATGTGTTCGATGCACTGGGGCTCGGCGCTTTTTCGGTAAGCGGTGTGCAAACCGCTATCAATGCCGGATATGGTGGCCACATTGTGCTTGCGGTATCGCTTGGCATGCTACCGCTGTGGGCGGCGGCATCCTTCGAGATATGCTCTGCGGTATAAAGCCGCTGGTGCTACATAAGCGCATCTACGCGCTTGCCGCCATTCTCGGCAGCGGTTTTTATTACATAGCAAGCCGCTTTTCTATCAAGGAAGAATTGGCAACGGTGGCTTGTATAGCTTTTGTTTTTATCATCCGAATGGTAGCCACTCGCCTACGGCTGGCCTTACCGAAAGCATCGTTGCAGCTGGAAGAGCATACGATACATACCCCACAATAGCTGCTGCCGGTTGCTTTTAAGCGAACCCGGCGAGCAATAGAGAAGCACTCCGTGGAGCAAAATTGCATGTTCGATGGGTATTTTGTTTGTAACAAAGCAAACTAATGCTATGCGGAGGTATTGCATATGCATTGTTTAATTATTACCAGCCACCCTTACCGTGGTAGCTTTGCGGCGGGTCTGGCCCAAAATCTGCGCCAAGCCCTTTTAACCCGCGGCCACAGCGTGGCCCAAATAGACCTTGTGGCCGACGGCTTTAACCCGGTTATGGCCGGGGAAGACTTGCGCGAGTGGGGCAAGGGGCAGTATGTAGATACACTGGTGGGCCAGTATAAAACCGAGCTGCAAAAGGCCGAGCTACTTATTATTCCTTTTCCCGTTTGGTGGGGTGGTATGCCGGCAATTCTCAAAGGCTTTTTCGATAAAGTATTTCTGCCCGGTTTTGCCTACAAATATGGCGAAAAGGGCGAGCTTATAGGCCTGATGAAAGATAAAAAGGCACTGGTAGTTTCCACCATGGAAACGCCCAACGAGGTTTTCAACAGCTACTTTGGCAACCCGGTAGAGGGCGCTTTGCTCAAAGATACTCTTGGAACCTGCGGCATAGAGGTAATTCAGCATTTTGCCTTAGATAAAATTGTTTCGGGGGGTAGAGAAGCCGCCGAAGCAAAAATGGATGCGGTTATTGCCTTTGTAAAGAGCCTGTAGGGCTATGTAGGCGGTCGGCTGTGGCCGGCTAGCTTTGTTCGCTAAGGTATCTTGAAACATGCACGCCGCCAAAACGCTAGGAGGAAAAACCAATGCAAACCACTCTACAGGTAGAGGGCATGTCCTGTGCCCATTGCGAAGCAGCCGTGAAAAAGGCTGTTTGTACCCTTGCCGGCGTTACCGATGTTACAGTAGACCTGCAGGCCAAAAGCGTAACCATAACCCATGACGACCGCTTTGCCATTGACCAAGCAAAAGCAGCCATTGAAGAGCAAGGCTACGACGTTGTATAATAATTAAAAATAAGGTTCACATGTGGTTCATAACACAGGGGAACCTTTTTCATGTATTACGTATTGTTTTGCTGTT
>CAYYOY010000282.1:0-2401 GCA_964473265.1 uncultured Oscillospiraceae bacterium | reverse complement strand
CAGATGCTCTCCCAGCTGAGCTATGCTCCCAGAAATCCGCTTGTCACTGTTGTCTCTCTTAGCGACGAGGCTTATTATACAACATACTCCGAGCATTGTCAACACATAATTTACAAGATATTTTAGTAAATTGCAGCCGCATTTTAAAGGTATATAAGAAGAAAAAAATTATTTTTTCACCGGCATATGGGGAATTTTCCTGCTATTTTACTAAAATACCCTTGCTTCGCCTGTAAAATTATGCTATACTAGCTTGGCGTAAAACGCATAACACACGCTGTACAATTGCCGTGTGGTGCCCACATTGGGTGTCACGACAAAATGCGTACAGCGGCGGTAAAACCGAAGGAGGAAAAAACCATGGCAGTTGTATCCATGAAACAGCTCTTGGAGGCCGGCGTGCATTTCGGCCACCAAACCCGCAGGTGGAACCCCAAAATGGCGCCGTATATCTTCACCGAGAGGAACGGCATCTATATCATCGACCTGCAAAAGACCGTGAAAAAGCTAGAAGAAGCCTATATGTTCGTACGCGACATTGCGGCCGATGGCGGCAACGTACTGTTTGTAGGTACCAAAAAGCAGGCTGGCGATTCCATTAAGGAAGAAGCCGAACGCGCCGGTGCTTACTATGTAAACGCACGCTGGTTGGGCGGCATGATGACCAACTTTAAGACCATTCGTCGCCGTGTGGCACGTTTGCACCAGCTTACCAAGATGAGCGAGGACGGCACCTTTGACCGTCTGCCCAAGAAGGAAGTTGTAAAGCTCAACCTGGAAATTGAAAAGCTGCAAAAGTTTTTAGGCGGCATTCAGAATATGGAACGTCTTCCCCGGGCATTGTTTGTAGTAGACCCCCGCAAAGAAAAAATTGCGGTGGCTGAAGCTAAGAAGCTTGGTATTCCCGTGGTGGCCATTGTTGATACCAACTGTGACCCTGACGAAGTAGATTATGTAATTCCCGGCAACGACGACGCTATTCGTGCCGTTAAGCTGCTTTCTTCCTGCATGGCAGACGCCATCATGGAGGGCCGCCAGGGCGCTATGGCAGCCGCTGTTCCTGCCGAAGAAAAGGCTCCGGCTCCCAGAGCCGCCAAGCAATAACAGGAGGGTGTAAAGAATGTCATTTACAGCGAAAGATGTACAGACGCTGCGTGAGAGAACCGGCTGCGGCATGATGGATTGCAAAAAAGCCCTCACCGATGCTGCCGGCGATATGGAAAAAGCCATTGAGTTGCTGCGCGAAAAGGGCCTTGCTGCCGCCGCAAAAAAGGCTGGCCGCATTGCTGCAGAAGGCGTGGTGCTGGCTGTAGTAGACGCCGCCAAAAAGGTTGGCGCTGTAATCGAAGTAAATTCCGAAACCGATTTCGTGGCCAAAAATGCCGACTTTATGGCATTTGTTGAAGCTTGCGCCAAAACCGTTGCCGAACAGAACCCCGCCGATGTGGACGCTCTGATGAACTGCACACTGGTTGGAGCTTCCGTAACAGTGGACGCAGCCCTTAAGGATAAGATTCTTACCATTGGCGAAAACATGAAGATTCGCCGTTTTGCCCGCTATGAAGGTGATGTGGTTACCTACATCCACGGCGGCGGCCGAATTGGCGTAATGGTTAAGTTTGATACCGACCTTGGCAGTAATCCTGCCTTTGAAGCCTACGGTAAGGATATTGCCATGCAGATTGCGGCAGCCAACCCTGGCTACCTCAACCGCGAAAAGGTACCCGCTGCGGTTATTGAGAAAGAAAAAGAAATTCTCACCGCACAGGCTATCAACGAAGGCAAACCCGCCGCCATTGCCGAAAAAATGGTTATGGGCCGCATTAACAAGTACTACCAGCAAAACTGCTTGGTGGACCAGGCCTTCATTAAGGATGGCGATATCAGCGTAGCCCAGCATACCGAAAACACTGCCAAAGAGCTGGGCGGCAAAATTACCATTGTAGACTTTGTACGCTTTGAAAAGGGCGAAGGCCTGGAAAAGCGCGAAGACAACTTTGCCGACGAAGTTGCCAGCATGGTGAAATAAGCACAAAGCTTTTATTTGGCAGGCCGGAGCAATTGCTCCGGCCTGTGTGTTTTACCCTGCGGCACTCGCCATAAGCCCTTTCCACTTGCTGCATTTTGCTTTGCCAAGCCTTTACTTTACTTCATAATTATTGTAAAATATATAGAATAGAATATTTGGGGGTACTGCAATGGGCTTACAATATAAACGTGTTTTGCTCAAGCTCAGCGGCGAAGCGCTTTCTGGGCAAACGGGCTTTGGGTTAGATTACGACGTAGTAAAGGAAATTAGCCAAAGCATTAAACAATGCGTGCAGGCAGGCTGCCAAATGGGCATTGTGGTGGGCGGCGGCAACTTCTGGCGGGGGCGTTCCAGCGGTGAGATGGACCGTAC
>CAYYOY010000281.1:0-2411 GCA_964473265.1 uncultured Oscillospiraceae bacterium | reverse complement strand
AAAACGGCTAAAGCCTTATATAGTATGAAAAAGGGCAAGAGTTTGCGCCTATCATTTGTAGCCAATTGGCCTGTTTGTGAATATAATACAGTAGACCTCTTTTGCAGAGGTTGGCAAAACTGGCAAAGGTAGGTGGCAAGGGCGCTTTGCAACGCCCGGGCAAGACCCTTTGCGAGCCGGCGCACGCCGCTTGAAGGCGGCTGCGCGGCAGTTTGAATTCTAGATTCGGTGGCCATAAGGCCTGCCGGATACAGCCAAATTTGGCATAGATGCAAACGCATTGCGGCAATAGAGAGAACTGCCGCAATGCAACTACCCTGCACCTGCCCGCCCTGTACGGCTGGCAGAAACAACAATCTATTTACTGGAGGAAATACCACATGAGTATGAATCGTTATGACAGCCGCGAAGGTGACGAGCGTCGTTTTGCCTGCTGTGGTGGCTGCGACTCCGTTCTTGAATGCCTTTGTGAAAACGTTGGCCGCGTTGTAACCGTTTTCACCGCAAGCGGCGGCGTTTCTGGCTCCGGCTTCACCGGGCTGCTGGTAGCTGTAAATGAACATTCCTGCAAGCTTGTAACCAGCCTGCCTTCGGCACCTCCCTATCCCTTCCAGAATGGCCGCAACCAAACCGCCAACAACGGTGGTGGCAATGGCTGCTGCTGCCCCCCCATCAACTGGAACAGAGGCTGCTGCAGCCGTTTCGGCACTTCCATCATCATTCCTACGCATCAAATCGTATCTTTCGTTTTTGCCGAGGTGTAAATTAAACACCGCAGTCCGGTAGGCAAAGCCCTGCTTTTGCCTGCCGGCTGCATAGCATAAAGGTAAGGTGGGTGGCCAAAAGGCTGCCCACTTTTGCGTTGTGTTAAAGCAACCACAGGCCATACCGGTGCGAATAAGAGGCCAATGCTAAACTTAAAAGTCATTTTTATGTAATAAGGAATGGACAACTGCTTTAGCATCTGTGGCCCATGTGGGTGTAAATCGCTGCTAATTGCCCTAACAACTGCAAGCCCCCTGCAAACTGCCAACGGCAATTTGCAGGGGGCCATTTTGCGTTGCCCGGCTGTGCACCAGCCAAGCAAGCAGCATTATTTATTTTGTTGCGGTGTTGCAGCCTTGCTGCCGGCCGAAGCCAGCTCCACAGCTTTTTTCAGCTGAGGGTCAAGCGTAACATCCAGGCTTTCTACCGAAGGTACCTCGTCCGCAAGCTCGTACTTTACTTCGTAATCGGGCTTAACGCCTTCGTTATCAAACACCACGCCGCTTGGTGAAATATAGCGCGCCACGGTTATGCTAATGGCCGAACCATCGTACAGGGTGCGAATTTCCTGCATGGTGCCTTCACCGGCAGTTTTCATGCCCACTGTTTTACCCTTGCCGTAATCCTTTAGCGCCTGGGCAAAGGCTTCGGCCACACCGGCAGTTTTTTCGTTGGTAAGCACTACCATGGGCAGCTGCACCTGGCTGTCGTCCGAGGTGGCCAGCACTTCTACGCGCCCGTTTTTATAGCCTGCCGAAACAAGGTCGCCCCCCGGCAGCAAAATATCTAATATACCGGTGGTGGAACGCAGCGAACCGCCGCTGTTGTAGCGTAAATCGAACACCAGCGATTGCGCGCCGTCGTTTATTATTTTTGCAAGCTGTTTATTAAACATATCGCGGGTCGCATCTGAAAAATTGGTAATGCGCATATATCCCACGCCGCCCTCAAACATGCGGGTGTACACAGTGGGTATCTCCACCTGGCGGCGGGTAATTTCCATGGCTCTGTCTTCGGCGCCGGAACGCACCACCAGCCCTATTTTGGTGCCGGCGTCGCCGGTAAGCGCAGCGACCATCTGCTCGTAGTTTTCGTTGGAAACATCGGTTTCGTCTACCTTAACAATGAGGTCGCCCACCTGAATTTGTGCAAGCTGCGCGGGCGAATCGGGGTAAACCTCCAGCACGCCAATGTAGCCGCTGGGGTCCATCATGGGTTTAATACCAATGCCAATATACCGCCCCGATTCCGATTGTATATACCGGGCGTACTCTTCGGCGGTGTAGTAGCGGGCGTTGGCGTCGCCCAAGCCGGCAATATAGCCGCGTGCCAGGCTGTCGCTCAGCAGGCCTTCTTCCAGCGTGGCCAAATATTTTTCGCGGGTGTAGCGGTCAATTTCCGCCAGCTTTTGGTATTGTGCCTCGCGTTCGCGCACATTGTACACCATTTCGTTAAAATCGCGCATGGAATACACTTTTGTTACCGAAAAAGTTAAAGCGGCAATAATTGCCATGAACGCAAGTGCCGCGCCCAAAGAAATTCGTTTGTTCATACCACATCTCCTTGAAGCCGGGCGGGCGAAGCCCCTTGTGCCCAAGCCAAATTTTAACAGTTGCATTTGGCGCAAAACCACCCCTGCTGCAAAG
>CAYYOY010000280.1:0-2411 GCA_964473265.1 uncultured Oscillospiraceae bacterium | reverse complement strand
AAGGCGCTGGGCAGCGGCCTGCGGGAATTTTCGCTACGCGAGGTAGCCGTGCTGCGCGACGAACTGGGCGCACCCTACTTTGCCCTTAGCGGCAGTGCCCGGCAGCTGGCCGAGCTCTTTGGGCTGCAATTTAACCTAAGCTTAACCCACACCCGCGAGCTGGCCACGGCTTTTGTAATAGCATATAGGGAGGGCGACGCATGAAGCTGGTTTCGGCAGCACAAATGAAGGAAATAGAACGACGTTCCGATGCTATGGGCGTAACCTATTACGACCTTATGCTGGCGGCGGGTGTTGGCGCTGCAGATTATATAGACCGCTGCGTAGATGTGCGCGGCCGCAACTGCCTGCTGTTTTGTGGGCGGGGCAACAATGGGGGCGACGGCATTGTTGCCGCCCGCAGGCTGCGCCAACTGGGTGCGGCGGTTGCGGTGGTGCTTACCGACGGCCCGCCGGCCTCTGCCGAGGGGCAATCGATGTACACCGCGGCGCTGGGCGAAGCCATTCCCATTGGGGAATGGAAGGGCCAGGAGGATAACGCCCGCGAGCTGGCACAACGGGCCGATTTAATTGTAGATGCGGTGTATGGCACAGGCTTTTCGGGCCTGCTGAGCAAGAAGCACAAAGAGATTTTCAAGCTTATTAATGAAGCCACCTGCGCCGTGTTCGCCCTCGACCTACCCAGCGGCGCACAGTCCGACAGCGCCTGTGCCGACCCCGACGGTGTACAGGCCGATTTTACCATTACCTTCCACGCCCGCAAGCCGGCACATTTGGCCTACCCGGCGGTAGAGCGCTGCGGCAAAATAGAGGTGCTGGATATTGGCATCCCCGAAGGAGCCGAAGAGCTGTTTCAGCCCACCCACCTTGTTACCACCCAGGCGCAGGTGCAGGCACTGCTGCCCCAGCGGCTGGCCAACAGCCACAAGGGCAGCTACGGCAGGCTGCTCAACCTTTCGGGCTGCGCCGCGTATATGGGCGCGCCGGCGCTTTCTACCCTTGCAGCCATGCGCAGCGGTGTGGGTATTGTAACACTGGCTTCTACCGGCGAGGTTTGCCGCACAGTGCTGCCCTTGGCTCCGGAAAGTGTGCTGCTGCCCTTGCCCCCAAACCCCACCGGCGGGGTTGCCCAAACGGCGCTGCCGCTGCTGCTGGAACGCGCAGCGGCCAGCAATACTGTGCTGGCGGGCTGCGGCCTTTCGCTAACCACCGATACCATTGCACTTATCAAAGGGCTTATTTGTGAATGCCCCGTGCCGCTGGTGCTGGATGCAGACGGCATAAATGCCATTGAGGGCTGCATAGATATTTTAGCGGAAGCAAAGAGCGAAGTGCTGCTAACCCCGCACATTGGGGAATTGGCGCGTCTGGCGGGGGTAAGCCAAAACGAGGCCGAGCTGGCCCGCGGTGAAATAGCTGCCGACCTTGCCTGCAAGTATAATGTTACGCTGCTGGTAAAAGGCCCGGTTACTACGATCCACACGCCCGATGGCCGTACCCACTACAACACCACCGGTAACCCCGGCCTGGCCAAAGCCGGTAGCGGCGATGTGCTGGCGGGGCTGGTGGCCGGCTTGGCCGCGCAGGGGCTTACGGTATCGGAAGCTGCTGTGGCCGGTGCCTGGCTGCACGGCGCGGCTGCCGACCTTGCCGCCGAGGGCTTTTCCATGCCAGCCATGCTGGCGCGGGATGTGATTGGCTGCATAGGCGGAGTTTTCGCACGCATGGGGCTGGATAGGCTTTAGCTTCCCTACTTTGCAAAGGGGCTGGTGCACTTGAAAAGGCTTTTGGCAGTGCTGGCAATTTGTCTAACTTTATGTGGCTGCTTGGGTGGCAAAACGGTGCCTGCCCCCCAGCTTGCAAAAACCCCGGCCGATAAACTGCTGGGGTCCTTTGAAAGCACCATTACGCTAGATTACGGTAATTTTTCAGCCACAGGCTATATTTCGCGCCAGCCGCCCGCTTACTTTTTGCTGGAGCTTTCTTCGCCGCAAGAGCTGGCCGGCCTGCGTGCCGAGCTGGACGGCGATGTAGTAAACTTTACCTATAAAGGCGTTTCTATCGGGCTTGACCCCAAAACTGTGCCGGGCAGCGCGGCGCTGAATATGCTGGCCGCGGCGGTAGATTCCGCAGCCCGCCAGCAGGGGGTGCGGGTAGCCTACAACGAAGGTGTGGTAGATATTTCGGGCGAGGTTGCCGGCGGCAGCTTTGTGCTAAGCCTGGATAAAGAAAACGGCAATTTGCTCAAGCTAACTTCGCCGGAAAACAAGCTGGATATGCGCTTTTCTGGCTTTCGTTTCTTAGAATAAATTATTAAAAATTTTGTAAAAATTCACCGGTTTTGCACCGGTGAATTTTGTTTTACTTTGTAGCAGATACACAGTGCCAAACTGTTTGCTGTCATTTCGTTT
>CAYYOY010000279.1:0-2444 GCA_964473265.1 uncultured Oscillospiraceae bacterium | reverse complement strand
TTTGAACTGTTCTGCGGCTAACATTTTAGTAGAAAGCAAACTTACGTCTGCCAAGGACGACAACCAAGAGAGTGGCAAAATATTTCGGCGGGGGCTGTGTGCCTTCGAACGCTACCCGCCAAAAGGGAGGAAACCGGTGTGAACTTTTCTATAGTGCCCATTGCCATATTGTCGGCCTTGGGTCTTGGTGCGGGCGTTATACTCACCCTGGCTGCCCGTTTTATGTCGGTTAAGACCGACGAGCGTGTAGGTAAACTGCGCGAAGCTCTGCCCGGCGCCAACTGCGGCGCCTGTGGCTACGCCGGCTGCGACGAATATGCCGCCAAGGTTGCCAGTGGCGAAGCCAAGCCCAACCTGTGTACCCCCGGCGGCAAAAAGACAGCTGCCACACTGGGTGAAATTTTGGGTATGGCGGTAGAAGTTGAGGATAAACGTGCCGTTGTGCGCTGTTCCGGCAATGAGTCTACCAGCGAATATGTTATGGATTACAAAGGCCCCAACAGCTGCCAGGCCTGCAACACCTTCTACCAGGGCCGCAAAAGCTGCTCGAAGGGCTGTTTAGGCTATGGCGATTGTCTGGACGTTTGTAAGTTTGGGGCAATTAAAGTGGAAAACGGTGTGGCGGTTATAGACCCCGAGCGCTGCACAGGTTGCGGTGTTTGCATAACCAAATGCCCCAACAACTTAATTACCACTGTGCCCAAGAGCAGCCGCGTGGCGGTAACCTGTGCCTCTACCGATAAAGGCGCCTACACCCGCAAAGTGTGTAAGGTGGGCTGCATTGGCTGCACTAAGTGCCAAAAGGTGTGCGAATGCGACGCCGTTACTATTTCCGATAATCTTGCCAGCATAGACCCCAACAAATGCACCGGCTGCGGTAAATGTGCCGAGGCATGTCCCTCAAAGTGCATTCAAATGGTATAGCCTCATACAAAAACCGTTTGGCTTTTTCCTTGTTTCGTGTTATAATAATTACACAATTGGCAACTGCGCTGCCCCACTCGGCATGCCGAGTGCTGCCGCCGTAGGCGGCAGGCGTAATTTTTAGCTCCATAGCAATCGGCTGTGCCGGTTGTGCCGCGTAGCGGCGCGCAAGCTTTCAGCTTGTAGCTATGGTATAATAAGAGATACAGCACAGCGCCCGGCTAAGCCGGGTTCTGTTTACCCACGAGATGTTTGCCAAGCCGTTGCGTTCATTGCGGCGGTAAGTGAAAGGCTGAGGTGTACCATGAGCCAGCAAGTAATTTTTAAGACCACTCTGTTTGGTTTTGACAAGAAGCAGGTGCTCAATTATATCTACGAGATCGGGGAACAAGCCAAAGCCGGGGAAGAGGCCCTGAATGCGAAAATTGATACCCTCACGGCTGATTGCCAGAACCTTTCCCGTACGCTGGAAGAGCTGGACGGCCAGTTTCAGGTGGTAAGTGCCAAGCTGAACGCAGAACGCGAAAGCACGGTGCGTTCCACCCGCGCAATTACCGAGCTCAACGAAGAAATTGACCGCCAAAAAAGGCTGATAGCCGAAAAAGACCGCGAAATACTCATACAAACCGAACGCTGCCACCAGCTTTTGCAGCGCGCCGAAGAGGCCGAACAACGCCTGGCCTATAAAGATGAGCTCTCCCGCCAGGTGGGGGATATTATTCTGGAAGCCAAGCGCACCGCTGAGGTAATTGTTTCCAAAGCTAAAGAACACGCGCTGGATACCGTTGCCCCCGAAAAAAGCGAGGAGCTACACCAAATGCAGCAACAGCTGCAGGATATAAAAGGCGGCCTTGCCGCCCTGCTGGAGCAGACCTGTGGCTGCCTAACAGGCTTGGAGGCTATGCTTGGCCCGCAAACACCCGAAGAACCGGCCGCTTTAACGCCGCCGGCTACCGGGCTGGGTTACTCGGCTGTGCAGCCTGCTCCCCAAATACCCCAGCCTGAACGCCGGGTGGGCGGTATGTTTTTCCGGGGCCGAGGCCCGGTGCACTTTAACGAAAATTAGGCGGTGGTTACCATTTCTCAGCATGTGCTGCATACAAGTGAACTAAAGGCCGCCGCACCTTTGTTAAAGGCAGGCGACGCCGTATTGCTTTCCGGCAGGGTTTTCACCGCCCGCGACGCAGCCCATAAAAAACTGCAGCAGCTGCTTGAAACAGGGCAGCCGATGCCCTTTGCATTGGAAGGTGCCGTGCTTTACTACGCCGGCCCAACCCCCGCGCCCCCCAATCGGCCCATCGGTTCTTGTGGGCCTACCACCTCTTGCCGCATGGATTTTCTCACCCCCAAGCTTATGGATGAGGGTGTAGTTTGCACCATTGGCAAGGGAGAACGCAGCCCCGAGGTGTACGAGGCCATTCGCCGCAACAGCGGGCTTTACCTATGTGCACTGGGCGGGGCAGGTGCGCTGGCAGCCCGGTGTATTACCGCCTGCGAAACAGTGGCATTTGCCGAGCTGG
>CAYYOY010000278.1:0-2455 GCA_964473265.1 uncultured Oscillospiraceae bacterium | reverse complement strand
ATGGGCGACAACGCAGGCATTGGCGCCATGATGGTCAAATACCTTACCACCTACTATGCCAGCGACGATAAGGTAAACTACCTGCGTTTCATTGGCGACGCTTCCACCGTTGGCGTGCAGCGTTCGGGCGGTATGGATAAGGTAATTGACGCCGGCAAGTTTGTTCAGGTGAAAGATACCTTCGTAACCGACTGGAGCTCTGAAAAATCGCAAACCATTATGGAAGAGTGGCTTGCCGCTGCTTCTGTAGCCGACATTGAAACCCTCGACCTAATCGTTACCCACGATGATGAAATCGTAGACGGCATTATGAACGCTCTGGAAGGCTACACCGGCCCCGCCAAGCTAGATAACATTAAGCTTATTACCAGCGTGGGCGGCCGTAAGGAAACCCTGCAGAAGTTTGAAGACACCAAATTGCCCGTTAAGTTTACCACCTACTACTTTGCCCCCGCCTTCATTCGTGAATCTATCCGTTTGGGCGTGGCCACTGTTTTGGGCGAAAGCTACACCGGCGCTGAAAAAGCCGGCGGCACCTACCTCATTCCTTCCTTCGGCATCAGCAATGCCGGCGGCGATGTAAAGTACGATTTCAATGCCTACAGAGGCAGCGAAATCTTTACCGAACGCTACAGCATATTCTAAAAAGCCCTAAGGCCGGGCCGGAACCGACCGCAGGCAGCTTAGAAAATGAGTTACCCTAAGCAACATCTATGTTGGAGCGGGGCTATACAAACCCCGCTCCAACCCTCAACCAACCACGCCTGAAGGCGGCCCACCTTGCGGTTTCGTGCAATTACCGGCAAGTTGCGTCGGCCGGTAGAACCGGCCGGCTTTTTTGTTGGCAAAGCAGACAAGCGGGGCGGCATGGCGTTAAAAATATTGCGGCAGGGTTAGAATGCGCTGTACCGCGGCATTTCACCGCAGCGGCAGCGCCCCGCAAAACGGCGCAACACATACGGAGGTTGTAGATTATGCTCGTTGAAATGAGGGGCATCATTAAGGATTTCGGCCCGGTGCGGGCTGTAAATAGCGTCGATTTCACCATAGACAGCGGCGAAATTGTAGGGTTGTTGGGCGAAAACGGTGCGGGTAAATCCACCCTAATGAATGTTCTGGCAGGCTCTTACCCGCCAACGGCGGGGGAAATTTTTATTAATGGCAAACCGGTAGTTATTCCCAACGCTTCCACGGCTGGTAAGCTGGGCATTCGTTTCATTCACCAGGAGCTAAATCTTTGCAACGACCTTACAGTGGTGGAAAACATGTTTTTGGCCGCCGAACTTTCTTCCTTTGGGCTTGTACAAACCAAAGAGATGGTGCGGCGCTGCAAAGAGGTTTTCGACCGCATGAAGGTAAACATTAACCCCAACGCCATTGTAGGCAGCCTGGACGCTTCTCAAAAACAGCTGGTAGAAATTGCAAGGTCGCTGCTCTTTGAATCGGAACTCATTATTATGGACGAACCCTCTACCGCGCTTACCACAGGCGAAATAGAAAACCTATTCTTTATTATGCGCCAGCTGCAAAAAGAAGGGGTCAGCTTTATTTACATATCGCACAAAATGCCCGAGCTGTTTGAAATTTGCGACAGCTACTATGTTCTGCGCGACGGCTTCTTGGTTTCTCAAGGCAGCTTTGCCGATGTAAACGAAGCGCAAATAACCGAAATGATGATAGGGCGACAGCTGGCGGAAGACGCCTTTGACGACAAGGAAAACTATGCCACCCCCGAGGTAGCTTTAACTGTAAAAAACCTTAGCTCAAAAGAATTCCACGATATTAGCTTTAACTTGCACAAGGGCGAAATTATTGCCATTACCGGCCTGCAAAGCTCTGGCCGCGAAGCCCTGGCCGACGCGTTGTTTGGCGCCATGCCCTGCACCGGTCAAATAGAAATTGACGGCAAGCCTATTAAAACCAATGCATCGGTTCTTTCATACATGCGGCGGGGTGTGGCACTGGTGCCCCGCATGCGCAAAGAGCGCGGCATATTAAACGACCTTTCTATTTACGATAACCTTTCCATTAGCTTTTTCAACACCAAGCTGCGTCGGCTGCTTATTAACCCCAAGCAAGAGCATGAACGCTTTTTGCGCCAGAAGCAGGCCATGCGCATTAAAACCGATACCCCCAAAAAGCCCATTACTTCGCTTTCGGGCGGCAACCAGCAAAAGGTTATTTTGGGCCGCTGGCTAGAGGTTGACGCCGGCGTTCTGCTGCTGGATAACCCCACCCAAGGCATTGATGTAGGCGCGAAGTTTGAAATTTACCACCTTATTTTAGAGCTTGCCAGAAACGGCAAAGCCATTGTGGTGTTCAGCGCCGAGTTCCCAGAAATTTATAAAATTGCGGACCGGTGCCTTGTTCTTTATAAGGGGAAAATTAACGCTGAGCTTTCCCGCAGCGAGTTGACCGAAAAGAACACCATGTACTATTCGACGGGAGCAAACCT
>CAYYOY010000277.1:0-2483 GCA_964473265.1 uncultured Oscillospiraceae bacterium | reverse complement strand
GCGTTGCCAACGGTTCGATTTTAAGCGCATTGCCAGCCCGGTAATAGCACAGGCTTTGCAGCGCGTTGCGCAAACCGAAGGGTTTACACTCGAGCCCGAAGCTGCCCTGCTCATTGCCCGCCTGGCCGACGGCGGCATGCGCGACGCCCTTTCTATTTTAGATGTTTGTGCCGCCGCCACACAGGAAATTACCCCCCAAGCGGTGGCCAAAGCAGTGGGCTTGCCAGGGCAGCAGCTGCTGTTTGCCTTTTCTCAGGCTGCCGGCAGCAAACAGGCCGGCGAACTTTTGCAGCTTATCGACCAAGCAGCTACCGAAGGCGCGGAATACGACCGCCTTTGCGAGCAGCTTATTGTACACTACCGTAACCTGATGCTTTGCAAAACTATAAAAGACCCCGGCGAACTGGTGGTTTGCTTGCCCGAAGTGCTGGAACAATATAAACAACAGGCACAGGAACTTTCTATGCCCACCATTTTGCAGGCGCTGCGTCTGCTGGAAAATTGCCTGGCCACCATGGCCCGCAGCACACACCGCCGTGCCGAGCTGGAAATGGCCGCCATTGCGCTTTGCAACCCCAGCTTGGATATTGCCCCCGAAGCGCTGCTTCGCCGGCTGGATGCACTGGAAAGCCGTTTGGCGGCACTGCCCCGGCAAGGCGCGCCGGCACAACCCGGCGCAGCACCTGGGGCGGCCGCACAGCCCCAGCCACAGGCCGACTTTCCTCCGCCGCCTGCCCCAAAGCTGCCGGTAGCACCCGCACAACCACCCCAGCCCTTTGCCCCTTGGAGCCAGGTGCTGGAACGGTTGCAGGCCCACAACCGCATGCTCTACGGCTTTTTGCAGGGTTCGGCAGCCTATTTTCAAGGCAAACGTGTGCTTATACAAGCTAAGAATACACACTTTCTTGAATACATCCGCAACAACGAAACCGCCCGGGGGCAAATTAAACAGGCACTGCTGGAAGTTACCGGCGAAAGCCTGGGCATAGGCCCCTACGAAGAGCCTGCTGCGCCGACAGCTGAAACGGTAAACCCGCTGGACAAGCTTTTGGAAGATGCCAAGCAGTACGGCGTAGAAATAAACACTCTGTAATCAAACAATATATCTATACAGACAGGAGCGAATTTATATGAAAGCAAGACTGCCACAGGGCTACGGCGGCGGGCCGGGCAACATAGGCGACATGATAAAGCAGGCACAAAAGGCGCAGGAAGCCATGGCCCAAAAGCAAGAAGAGCTTAACGCGAAGGAATATACCGCCACAGCCGGTGGTGGCATGGTTTCGGCGGTGGTATCGGGTGAAAAGCGCGTTATTCGTCTGGATATTCGCCCCGAAGTAATTGACCCTGAGGATGCCGAAATGATGGCCGATATGATTGCCGCCGCAGTAAATGAAGCCCTGCGCCTTGCCGAAGAAGACGCAGCCGGGGAAATGCAAAAAATTACCGGCGGGTTGGGTATGTAGTGTAAACCCGAGCAAGGAGGTATGAGTGAATTTGCATAAGGTGCTTTTATGTGCGGTGGTGGTCGGCCTTATACTCTGCGGTTGCGCTGTGCAAAGCCAACCGCAAAGCCAAAGCGCAACCGACCCGGTGTCGCTGCCACCCCCTGCCAGCCAGCCGCAGGAGCAAAGCGACGAGCTTGGTGCGGGCGTAATCGCTAATCTTATTGCAGACCCGGCCTTAGAGTTCAACTTTGCCGGCATGGACGGCCACCTGCGCGGCGGCGAGCGCGAGCTACAAACCCTTTTAACCCTGCTGGACGAACTAAAGCTGCGGGATATAACCACCCTAATTGCCACGCAACAGCCACTGGATTTTAAGGGCGATTTTACGCTGAGTAAGCAGGATGCAACCACGCTTATTTACATGCTCAAGGGCTTGCGACCCACCACCTTTGACCAAATCCCCAACCCTGCCACGGGTGGCAGCTGGACGGTATATATCGAAACCGCCGCCGCCAAATTTAGCGTAGGCGGTAACGGCAACTGGCTGGTAGTAGCCATTGACGGCCAAGACAAATGGTGGGTTTTTGACGCTACCCACATCCAAGCCCAAGACTATGAGATAAGCAACTTTTTGTGGGAAAAGTTTATGGAGCTAAGCGGCCGTCAAATTTAAGGCAGCCCGATTGCGAAGCAAGGAGTGACTCGTCCATGTCCTACCAAGTGCTGCCGCTGCAACGGCTGGTGGAGCAGTTTGAAAGCCTGCCGGGCATTGGCCGCAAAACCGCGCAGCGCCTGGCGTTTCATGTGCTGGGGCAACCGCCCGAGCGTGCCCGCGCCTTTGCCGAAGCCATTGTAGAGGCCACCGAACGCATTCGCCGCTGCGAATGCTGCCAAAACCTTTCCGATAAACCCTTGTGTGCATTATGTGCCGACACGGGGCGCGATAAAACCACCATTTGTGTGGTGGAAAGCCCGCGCGATATTATCGCCTTTGAACGCACACGCGAATATAAAGGCGATTATCATGTGTTGCAC
>CAYYOY010000276.1:0-2500 GCA_964473265.1 uncultured Oscillospiraceae bacterium | reverse complement strand
GACCTTCGGGTTATGAGCCCGACGAGCTACCGGACTGCTCCACTCCGCGATATTTAGTTTCTGCTGCACTTTTTCTCAAGTGCGTAAATTATAATACCATATTATTTCGGGCTTGTCAACCCCCTAAATTATGGTTCTATAAATTTGTTAAGTGCCATTTGTTGGCAACCCTTGCTTTTTTCGCCTAAAACAGGCATAATGGTAAGTGTCGTTGGGCGGCGGTTTTGGGCAAATTTTGCTGTTTTGCCTTGGCCTTGCCGCCTGCATATTTTTGAAAAGGATGTGTTCCTGCTTTGGCGCATCAAACAGTATTAGTTTTAGATTTTGGAGGGCAATATAATCAACTAATTGCCCGTAGAGTACGTGAATGTGGGGTATATTGCGAGGTGCACCCCTACACGCTCTCTCTTGAAAAAATACGCGAAATGGCCCCCATTGGCATTATTTTTACGGGTGGCCCCAACAGCGTATATTTAGAGGATGCACCCCGGCCCAACTCCGAAATTTACACCCTTGGCATACCTGTGCTGGGCATTTGCTATGGCCTGCAGGTAATGGCCCACGCGCTGGGCGGTGTGGTGGTTTCGCCCGACCAACGGGAATATGGCCGCACACAAACCAACTTTAACACCGCTTGCCCCCTTTTCGCCGGTCTGCCTGCCGAGGGCATTAGCTGGATGAGCCATACCGATTATGTAGAAAAGCTGCCTGAAGGCTTTACTGCCACGGCCCACACCGCCAGCTGCCCCACCGCCGCCATGCACAACCTGGAAAAGCGACTTTTTGGCCTGCAGTTCCACCCCGAAGTGCTGCACACCCAAAACGGCGAGGCCATGCTGCGCAACTTCCTTTACAAGGTTTGCAATGCCGCGGGCGATTGGACCATGGCCGACTACGCCCAAACCGCCATTGCTAATATTCGGGCAAAGGTTGGCACCGGCCGGGTGCTGCTGGCACTTTCGGGTGGGGTAGATAGCTCGGTTGCGGCAGCACTGCTTACCCGGGCCATTGGCAGCCAGCTTACCTGCATTTTTGTGGACCACGGCCTTATGCGCCTGAACGAGGGCGACGAGGTAGAGGCCGCCTTTGCAGGCAGCGGTATGCAGTTTATCCGTGTAAATGCCGGCGAACGCTTTCTTGCCCGTCTGGCCGGCGTAACCGAGCCCGAGGCCAAGCGTAAGAGTATTGGTGAAGAATTTATCCGTGTGTTTGAAGACCAAGCCAAGGCTCTGGGGCATATGGATTTTCTGGCGCAGGGCACTATCTACCCCGATGTAATTGAATCGGGCGTGGGGGACGCTGCGGTAATTAAAAGCCACCACAATGTGGGCGGGCTGCCCGACCATGTAGATTTTCAAGAGATTATTGAGCCGCTTCGCCTGCTTTTTAAGGATGAAGTGCGCCGCCTGGGCAGCGAACTGGGCTTGCCCGATACCCTGGTGTGGCGTCAGCCCTTCCCCGGCCCGGGTCTTGCTATCCGCGTGCTGGGCGAAGTTACAGAAGATAGGCTGGAAATTCTTCGCCGGGCCGATAGCGTTTTCCGCCAGGAAATTGCTGCCGCCGGGCTAGACCGCCAGGTGCACCAGTATTTTGCGGTGCTCACCAATATGCGTTCTGTGGGCGTGATGGGTGACGGCCGCACCTACGACTACACCCTTGTACTGCGCGGCGTTACCACCACCGATTTTATGACAGCCGACTGGGCACGCATCCCCTACGAGGTTTTGGAAAAAGCCTCTAACCGCATTATTAACGAGGTGCGGCATATCAACCGCATTGTATACGATATTACGAGCAAACCCCCGGCAACTATAGAGTGGGAATAACCCCAATTTCTAATTTAACAAATAAGCATAGGAGTAGAAAAACCGCCATGTCAACAAATGAAAAACACAGCATTGCCAACCCTGCCCCTTTGGGTCTGCTTGGGTTTGGCATGACAACCATCCTGTTAAACCTGCACAACGCCGGAATAATTTCACTTTCGGTGGTCATTGTGGCCATGGGGTTTGCCCTGGGCGGCGCTGCTCAAATTATTGCAGGCATAATGGAGTTCAAAAAAGCAAACACCTTTGGCGCAACCGCGTTTACCGCTTATGGGTTCTTTTGGTGGTCGCTAATTTTTATTTGGTGTAACCCGTTTGCAGATAAAATTGCTGCGGCCGATGAAAAATCTATGGGTTTCTACCTGCTGCTATGGGGGCTGTTCACCTTAATGATGTACATTGCTACCTTAAAGCACAACAAGGCTACCCAGATTGTGTTTGCCTCGCTGACTGTGTTGTTTTTCCTACTGGCAATTGGAGATTTCACCGGGGTGCATATAATTAAAACCATTGCCGGTTATGTGGGAATATTCTGCGGCAGCTCGGCCATCTATTCCAGTTGTGCACAGGTGCTAAACGAGGAATTCAAAAAGACAATATTGCCGTTGTAGCTTTTTGAGCAGACATGTATGGCCCGCAAAGAAATTAGTTTTGCGGGCCATACACTTGGCTTA
>CAYYOY010000275.1:0-2506 GCA_964473265.1 uncultured Oscillospiraceae bacterium | reverse complement strand
GCACCTGGTGCAAGGGTGGGGTTGTGCAACTGGTGCAATCGGGCGACGAATGGCGGGTAAACCGTCTTATTTCTACCGACCCCGCGCAATACCTAAACCCCAAGTATTTCCCCAACAGTAAGTATAGCTAAGGCTGCGGCCTTGGCAGGACAGGGGCTGCTGTAACACTTTGCAGCAGCCCCTTTACAAGGAGTAGACAATGGCAACAAGAAGGAAAACAAGCAAAGCCGCCCGAACGGCGCGGCGGCAGTTCGGGGCTATTCTGCTGTTTGCGGTGGGCGTGTTTGTAACGGCACTTTCGGCAGTTCCCGGAGATAACGTATGGCTGTGGCTGCACAACCTGCTGCTGGGGCTTTTCAGCTGGATGTCCTACCTTGTGGGGCCCATGTGTATTTACATAGCCGTTCTCGTCACGCTGGATAACCCCAAGTTTCCCTACAAGCCCCGCATTTGGCAGAGCATTTTGCTGCTGTTTTTGCTGTGTGGTGCAGGGCAAATTTTTTCGGCCCTGCCGCAGAGCGAGGGCCTGTTCGGCATTGTGGGCGAGCTTTACCAGGGTGGCATAGCAGGCAGCGGGGGTGGCCTGGCCGGCGGAGTGTTCGGCTTGGGCCTGCAGAGCCTTTTCGGCTTCTGGGGTGCTGCTATAACCATTGTGCTGCTTATTTTTGTATTTTTTATGCTCATTACCGGGGCTACGCTGGCCGGCTTCTTAAAAACCGCTGCCAAGCCGGTAGAGCATTTAACCGAAAGCTATGCCGATCTGGTGGAAGAACATAAAAACCGCCCGCGCTTTAATATAGACGTGCCGCTGGACGATAACGCCAAGACACCCAAAGCCAAGACCAAACCCCTGCCCAAACAACCAGAGCCCGCTGTGCTGGCCGAGGCTGCCCGCGAAAAGCTGCTGGCTGCCGCCGCACAGGGCCAAAATGAGCCCGTTGTTGTCCCCACGCTTACTGCCGAGCCTGCACAAGAGGGCGACCCAACGCTGGACGATATTGTTTCGCGGGTGCTCACCCCGCCCCAGCCGCAGGAATTTGCCGCCGAAAAGGGCGACGGCTTTGCCTTTAACACCACCGCTGTGGAAGCTGCTGCGGTAGAACATTACCCCTACGCCATGCCGCCTATCGACCTGCTGGACGAGCCCGGCCCGCCCGACGCGGCTGCCTCCAGTGAAGAGCTGCGGCTCAACGCCGAACGGCTGGTAGATACCCTAAAAAGCTTTGGTGTGCAAACCCGCGTGGTAGATATTTCGCGCGGGCCTGCCGTTACCCGCTACGAGCTACAGCCCTCGGCTGGCGTGAAAATAAGCCGCATTACCAACCTGGCCGACGACATTGCCCTTAACCTGGCGGCGGCCGGTGTGCGCATTGAAGCGCCTATCCCCAACAAGGCGGCGGTGGGTATCGAGGTGCCCAACCGCAAAATTAGCATGGTGCCTATCCGCGAAATTATTGATAGCCAGCGCTTTGCCGATGCCCCCAGCAAGCTTACCGTGGCACTGGGCAAAGATATTGCCGGCAATGCGGCAGTGGCCGACCTTGCCAAAATGCCCCACATGCTCATTGCCGGTTCTACCGGCTCGGGTAAATCGGTGTGTATCAATTCTATTATTATAAGCCTGCTCTACAAGGCCGACCCCAACCAGGTAAAGCTGCTGATGGTCGACCCAAAAATGGTGGAGCTGGGCGGCTACAACGGCATTCCCCACCTGCTGGTGCCGGTTGTAACCGACCCTAAGAAGGCTGCCGGCGCTCTTTGCTGGGCAGTGGGCGAAATGCTCAAGCGCTATAAGCTGTTTGGCGATTATAACGTGCGCGACCTTACCGGCTACAACCACCTGGCCGAAAACAGCGACGAACTGGAACCCATGCCGCAGATTGTCATTATTATAGACGAGCTGGCCGACCTGATGATGGCCGCCCCGCGCGACGTGGAAGACTACATTTGCCGCCTGGCACAAATGGCCCGCGCCGCCGGCATGCATTTGCTCATTGCCACCCAGCGCCCCTCGGTAGATGTCATTACCGGCATTATTAAGGCCAATATCCCCTCGCGTGTGGCCTTTGCCGTTTCCTCGCAGGTAGATAGCCGCACCATTTTGGATATGGGCGGTGCCGAAAAGCTGCTGGGCCGGGGCGATATGCTCTTTTACCCCGTGGGGGCTTCCAAGCCTGTGCGTGTGCAGGGCTGCTTTGTAAGCGACCAAGAGGTTGCCCGCGTGGTGGAATTTGTAAAAGAGGGTGTTCGCAACGAATACGATACCCAAATTATAGAAGAAATAGACCGCCAGGCCGTAACCGCCGGCACCAAGGGTGGCGGCAGTGCAGCCTTTAGCGGCGGGGATGACGGCATGAGCGCCGAGGATGACATGATTAACCAGGCCATTGCCTGTGTGGTAGAGGCGGGGCAGGCCTCTACCTCGCTGCTGCAGCGGCGGCTGAAATTGGGCTATGCCCGCGCCGCCCGCATTGTAGACGAGCTGGAGGCCCGTGGTATTGTAGGC
>CAYYOY010000274.1:0-2509 GCA_964473265.1 uncultured Oscillospiraceae bacterium | reverse complement strand
CTCAGCTGGGAGAGCGCTTGAATGGCATTCAAGAGGTCGTCGGTTCGATCCCGATTGTCTCCACCAAACATCCCTTAGGCGAACTTTTCAGTTTGCCTAAGGGATAAATGTTTTTCCCTTATGTTGCAGGGAACTTCATACGCTTATCTTACTATGTAGCTTACCCCGGCGGCTTTTGCCGCCGGGGTTTTTTGTTATTGAAAAAATATAGCAGATATTAAAAAATCGCTGCCATATTTCTCATTCACAATTAAGCCGTTGTCGCCCCACTGCCCAAAGCCGGCTTTTACAGCCAACGGCCTAAGGTCGCCATATACTGCAAAAACCCCCTTTGTCCACACCTTCTTAAACCTCAGCTTTTTTATCAGCCGTTTTATCTCTTTTAGGTTTTTGCTTGCGGTTTTGCGAACAGCCAGAGTGTCTTTCGTTACATTCAAAAAATCTTTATAAAACAAGGTGTTTTTGCAATAATGCGCAAACAGAATACAATAAATATCTTTCTTAATTCGTATATGCCCATGCATAATTACAGCATTGCGGTTTGCAATAGCCGAAACTTTTTTCTCAAACAGGCTATATTCCATACGCTATCCCCCAAGGGTTGGGTCTTGGCGCTGGTACCACTGCATCGCATCCAAGAAGTGCTGGGTTTTAAAATCGGGCCATAGCTCGTCCACTACATAGAAATCGGCATAGACCGATTGAACCGGCAAGAACCCCGAAAGGCGCCTCATACCACCCCAGCGGATAACCATATCAATTCTTGAAACATCGTGCGATTTTATTTGGCTGGCTATTTTATTTGCCATGCCATTCGATATTCCTAAAAGATCCCATTCCCAGCCGTAGTTGACAAGGAAGTTCACCTTAATGCCACCCCCCGCTATATCGGTTCTTGTGGTGTAGGGCTTTAGCTCCTCGGGGAAAAACTTTGAATCGGCATCGCCTACCACCAAAAGCGAAACGCCCTGTGCCGAAATTAGCTTCACTGCGTCCACACAAGCCTTTGAAAACGCCTCAATTTGTTTGGTGGGGCGTTTGCAGTTGTCGGTTGTGAAGCCATAATAGCTTATTTCTTGAATGCCATACTCCCGCGCAAGCAATAAGAGATCCAGCCCAGGGGCCAGGCCGTAATCATAGCCCTCGTGCTTATTTCTGCCTGCGTTTATGGCCCAACGTCTGTTGCCGTCGGGAATAATGCCAATATGCGTAGGTATTTTCAAAAGCTCACAACCTTACCTTTCGTGTTGCAAAGATACGCTGGGGTTTGGGTATACAGTTTATATTCTTACGCCCAATTGTTAAAATTATACAAACCTGGTAATGCTATCATCATTAGCTGGTATGGAGGTTTGTATGAAAACGGTTGCCATTATAGGGGCCGGCATAGGCGGCCTTTGCACAGCAACTTCGCTGCTCTTTCGGGGATACGACGTAACCATCTACGAAAAAAACCAAGCGCCCGGCGGGGTGCTGCGCTGCATAACCAGCCCGGACGGTGCGTTTCGCTTTGAGGAAAGCGCATCCATTCCCATTAACCCCAATACCTACTATAAATACCTGCATACGCTTGGCCTTCGCCCATGCGATTATTTTTATAGCCAAAGCTTAGAAACCTTGTATCATGTTTACTTTCACGATGGAAGGGTTCTGCATGTGCCACACAACATAAACGCCATGCGGGCGGCGCTGCAAAAAGATTTTGTCGATGACATAAAGGGCTGGCATGAATTTCTGCGCACCACAATGAAGAAATATCAAATTTCTAAAAAGTACTTTTTAAACCGGCCTTTTATGAAAGCTTCCTCGGTGATAAATGCCCAGCTGCTCTGTAAGCTGGTGGAACTAAACCCCTTTCCCTCTGCAAGCAGCTATGTTAAGCGCTTCATTCAGTCTAACGAGCTCTGCAATTTCATTCTGTTCCAGGCCTTTTATATGGGGGTGGCGCCAGATAAGCTGCCCAACGTATATACAACGGTTTATGCCAATTCGCAGGTTGAGGGCATAAGCCATATGCAAGGGGGGTTATCTCATTACGCCCAAGTGTTAGCCCAAATTTTTGAAGAAAACGGCGGCAAAATTCAATATCGAGCCCCCGCCCAAAAGGTTCTGGGCAACGGTTCGCTTGCTACGGGTATCTGCATAGGAAACCAAACAATAAAGGCCGATATCGTTGTGGTAAATGCCGACTATTGCTATGCCCAGAAAGTACTGCTCGGTAGAAAGCTGCACCGCTATTCTCAGCTTTCCTGCTCGGCATTTATCATTCACCTTGGGCTAACGAAAAAGTACCCCGAGCTGGGTGTGCATAATTTATTGATTAACAAGCAGTTTGAAGAGGAAATATCCAATATATTTAAAGGCCGGCTGCCGCAAACCCCCTCGCTCTACATCTATTCGCCATCTTGCATTGATACTAGCTATTGCAAGAACCCTTCCCATTCGGTCATCAATATTATGGTGCGGGTGCCAAATTTAAAAGACCTACCCATTGCTTGGCACGAAACCA
>CAYYOY010000273.1:0-2524 GCA_964473265.1 uncultured Oscillospiraceae bacterium | reverse complement strand
AATTGTTAAAAATTTTACATACTGGCAGATTGTTGGTATAGCAATTGAACGAATTTCATGTTATAATATTGTCAATATCGTGGGGCAATGTGGCAAATTTCCACAATGCCAGCTGCAAAACAGCCACGAATTTACCAAGGAGGCTTTGCAATGGCAAACAAAATATCGTCCATTCCTTTCTCCGGCACTGCCGCGCAGAAGGAAAAGCTGGATGCCATCATCCAGCAGCTGAAAGAGCAGCCGGGTGCGCTTATGCCGGTGCTGCAGCATGCACAGGAAATTTATGGCTACCTGCCCATTGAGGTGCAGAAAATGGTTGCCACAGGCCTGGGCCTGCCGCTGGCAGAAGTGTACGGCGTAGCTACCTTCTATTCGCAGTTTTCGCTCAACCCCAAGGGCCGCTACAAAATTTCTGTATGCCTGGGCACCGCCTGCTATGTAAAGGGCGCCGGCGATATTTTCGACCGTTTTGCCAAAGCCCTGGGCATTGAGGGTGGGCAGTGCACCCCCGACGGCAAGTTTTCGCTGGAAGCCTGCCGCTGCATTGGCGCCTGCGGCCTTGCCCCCGTACTTACCATTAACGAAGAGGTTTATGGCAAGCTTCTGCCCGACGACGTAGATAAAATTCTTGCCAACTATGCCGATAAATAAGCGCTAAAAGGTGGCGGCTGAATATGCAGGAGCTTTCGCTGAACATATTGGACGTTGCGCAAAATTCCGTTACGGCGGGGGCCGGCCTTGTGCAGATTTTGCTTAGCAAGGACGAGAAAGGTTGGCTGCAAATTACCATAGCCGACAATGGCTGCGGTATGACCCCCGAACAGCTCCGGCAGGTGGAAGACCCCTTTTTTACCACCCGCACCACCCGCAAGGTGGGGCTGGGCGTGCCGCTCTTCAAAATGGCGGCCGAACAAACGGGCGGTAGGCTGGAAATAACCTCTGCCCCCGGTGTGGGCACCACCACCACCGCCTGGTTTGACACCGCGCATATCGACTGCATGCCCATGGGGGATATTTGCGCAACCATATGCAGCCTTATTCAGTGCAACCCGGGCATCGATTTTCTCTACCGCTACACCACGCCCAAAGGCAGCATGGAGGCCGATACCCGGCAATTTCGCCAAGTGTTGGAGGACATGCCACTGAACACCCCCGAGGTAATGGCGTTTATCCGTGAATTTATAACTGAAAACAGCGCCGGCTTGGAATAGCCCGGCATAGGCATCCATTGTTGATTTTGGAAAGGATGAATAGAGGTATGAAAAGTCTTGCAGAGCTGCAAGCCCTTCGCGACCAAATGAAAAGCCGCGTAGGCGTTCGCGAGGACGACCGCGAGAATATACGCATTGTGGTGGGTATGGCTACCTGCGGCATTGCCGCCGGTGCACGCCCTGTGCTGGCCGCCTTTACCGACGAAGTGGCCAAGCGTGGCCTCGGCAATGTTACCGTAGCACAAACAGGCTGCATTGGCATTTGCCAGTACGAGCCTGTGGTGGAAGTGTTTGTACCGGGCCAAGAAAAAGTAACCTATGTAAAAATGACGCCTGAACGTGTGGCTCAGATTGTATCGGACCACATTGTAAACGGAAACCCTGTGGTTTCCCAAACCATTGGCGCAATCAATAAATAAGGGGGATATAGCAGATGTACCGTTCACATGTGCTGGTCTGCGGGGGTACGGGCTGTACTTCCTCGGGCAGCGAAAGAATTATTGAAGCCCTTGAAAAAGAAATTAACCGCCACGGGCTACAAAACGAAGCAAAGGTAATTAAAACCGGCTGCTTCGGCCTGTGCGCGTTGGGCCCCATTGTGGTTATCTACCCCGAAGGCGCCTTTTATTCCGGCGTAAAGGTAGAGGATATGCCGGAAATTGTAGAAGAGCACCTTCTGAAGGGCCGTGTGGTAAAGCGCCTGCTCTATACCGAAACGGTGGAAGAAGATACCATTAAGAGCCTGAACGACACCGATTTCTACAAAAAGCAGCTGCGCGTGGCACTGCGCAACTGCGGTGTTATCGACCCTGAGGATATTAACGAATACATAGCCTACGACGGTTATCAGGCGCTGGGCAAGGTGCTTACCGAAATGACCCCCGACCAGGTAATTGAAACCATTAAGGCTTCCGGCCTGCGTGGGCGCGGCGGCGGCGGTTTCTCTACCGGCCTGAAGTGGAGCTTTGCCAAGGCCAGCGTTGCCGACCAGAAATATGTTTGCTGCAACGCCGACGAAGGCGACCCGGGTGCATTTATGGACCGTTCGGTGCTGGAAGGCGACCCCCATGTGCTTATTGAAGCCATGGCCATTGCCGGCTATGCCATTGGCGCCGACAAAGGCTTTGTGTATGTGCGTGCGGAATACCCCATTGCGGTTAAGCGTTTGCAAATTGCCGTAGACCAAGCGAGAGAAATGGGCCTGCTGGGTAATAATATTCTTGGCAGCGGCTTTAATTTCGATATGGAGCTGCGTCTGGGTGCCGGCGCCTTTGTGTGCGGCGAAGAAACCGCGCTTATGACCTCTATTGAAG
>CAYYOY010000272.1:0-2539 GCA_964473265.1 uncultured Oscillospiraceae bacterium | reverse complement strand
GTATAAGGATAGCCAGCACACCCTTTCGCATGGCATCTACAAGGTGCCGGTGGTGTCTACCACCGCTGCGGGCGATACCTTCAGCGGTTATTTCATCGGTTGCCTGGTGCAGGGCTATACCCTGCAGCAAGCGCTGGAAACGGCCTCTAAGGCGGCTGGCATTGCGGTGTCGCGCAAGGGTGCCGAAGCTTCCATTCCGCTTATGGAAGAAGTAGCAGCCAGCAGGCTCACTCTCGCATAGAATACACATACAAACCGGGGGCTGCGCCGCAGCCCCCGGTTTAAAATAGTTTGGCCGTCCGGGAACCCGGACGGCCAAACTATTTTTATGTACCTACTTATCAAATTGCATAAACTCACCGATGATGCCGTCACGCACGCCAAAGGCAAGCTGTTTGCCGGTGGCGGGGAAGGGCTCTACCAGCACTTCGTCACACTTGGCAAGCTCTTCAGCCAAACTGTCTACCTTTACGGCAACATGGGGCGTCACCTGTAAAATAGCCGGCATGGGAGAACCGTTCTCGTAGCGGAAATACTCAAACTTGCACTCGTGCTCGTCGGGGTTGGTTAAAAAAACCTTTAGGGCCTCTTTATATTTTTCCCCCGGCCTGGGTGTTTTGCTGGGCACGCCAATGTGCATAAATTCCATGTACTGTCATCCTTTCGCTGCATTGTATATGTACGCATGGGGCATGGCAACACAGCCACGCCCCAAGGGTTGGTTTATGTCTTTTTGAAGAAGTCGGACGGTACCTTGCATTTGGGGCAGTTTGGCAGAACATCTTCGGGTGTGTTCATAATGGCAAATTTGCCACACTTAACGCACTGATAAATGCCCTTGCCGGGTTTTTCGCCTGTTTTGGATACAGGTGAGTTTTGAAGTGCCATGGTGTAAAATCCTCCTACAGTTTGCTAGAGCCATACACGCTCGCTGCGGTTTTATTATATATCACTTGTACGGGCTTTGTCAAACAGCTCACAGATTTCGGGGTTGGGCTGGTTATCGAGCAGCGAAGCAACGATAATGCATATAGTGGCTATTGGGAAGCCGATAAGCAGCGAATATACGCCGGTGAAGGCAAAAAAGCTTTCCCACAGCAGAATGGCCGCTGCGCCCGAAACAAGGCCGGCAAGAGCACCTTTTAAGGTCATGCGCTTCCAGAAAAGCGAAAGGATAATAGCCGGCCCAAAGGCTGCACCAAAGCCTGCCCAAGCGTAAGAAACCAGGCCCATAACGGTATTTTCCGGGTTGAGGGCCAGCAGATAGGCCAGCACCGAAATTAGCAGCACCGCACCCCGCGAAACCCAAACCATTTGCTTTTGCGAAGCTTCTTTGTTGATAACGGCTTTATAAAAATCGTTGGATACAGCCGAAGCGGTAACCAGCAGCTGGCTATCGGCGGTAGACATGCCCGCAGCCAGAATGGCCGAAAGCAGTATGCCAGCCAAGAAGCCGGGCGCAACCTTTACCACCATATCTACAAACACATATTCGGCCTGCACGGCTGTGGTGTAACCAATGCCGAACTGCCCCAGGTAAGAAAGCCCCACAAGGCCTACCAGCAATGCGGCCGCAAGCGAAATAAGTACCCATACCATGGCGATAATGCGGCTCTTTTTTATCATGCTGCTGTTCTTAATGGCCATAAAGCGCACCAGAATATGCGGCATGCCAAAGTAGCCGAAGCACCAGGCAAAATCTGAAAGGGCGCTAATAAACGAAACATTGCCCTTCGGCGTATGTGTAAGGGAAAGCATGCCCTGAGAAGCAAGGTTTGAAAAGGTTGCCCCAATATCGCCCATAGAAAAGAGAGCCAGTAGCGGCACCAAAACAATGGCTACAAACATAAGCATGCCCTGGAAGAAGTCTGTCCAGGCTACGGCCATAAAACCGCCCAAAAAGGTGTACGACACAATGATGAGCGCCCCAATGGTTACTGCCAGGCCGTAATCGATGCCAAACACATAGCGGAAAAGCTTTGCGCCTGCCGCAAAGGTAGAGGCAGTGTAAACAAGGAAAAAGACAAATATAATAACCGCACAAACCACACGAATGGCTGCCGACTTCGCCTTAAAACGGTTTTGCAAATATTGCGGGATGGTGATAGCATCCCCCGAAACAGCCGAAAAACGGCGCAGCGGCGCGGCAATAAACCTCCAGTTTAGGTATGTACCCAGTGCCAGGCCAATGGCGATCCACCCTGCGGACATGCCCGAAAGATATGCTGCCGCGGGTAAGCCCATAAGCAACCAACTGGACATATCGGAAGCCTGGGCAGAAAGGGCGGTTACCCAGCTACCAAGCTTGCGGCCGCCCAAAAAGTAGTCGGTAATGTTAAGGGACTTATTAAAAAAATATATGCCTACCCCCAACATAGCGGCAAAGTAACACAAAAACGCAATTAAAATGCTTGTGTCAACCTGCATATTTATTTGCATAGTTATTCCCCCTTCTGTTAATTTATCCATTATAGCCTTTTTTTGTATAAATTTCAAGCAAAAGCGGTATTTTTAACGAAAATTGATGCATTCGTAAAAC
>CAYYOY010000271.1:0-2544 GCA_964473265.1 uncultured Oscillospiraceae bacterium | reverse complement strand
ATATTTATAATTTTGCACTTTGCTTTCGTATGCGGCGCTTCTTTTCGGCTACGCCCGAACATATTACCAACGCACTGCTACCCTTCCGCACGCCTTCGCAGCGCCTTATTGCGCAAATGGCTTCCGCCGGTAAGGAAGAGCTTGCGGCGCTGGTGGCCGGCAGCAGCTTCGGCAAGGCCGGCAACCTAGACGATATGGATTATATTGAAATGCTTACCTACCAGATGAACTACCGCATGAGCCTGCGGGGGTTGCGCTATAGCATTCAGCCGGCGGTGGTGCTGCTCTCTTTTATTATGCTGCTCGATATCGAGCTTGAAAATATCGTAAATATTATTGAAGGCAAGCGCTATGGCCTGGCCCCGCCCGACATCCGCAAGCTGCTGGTGCTCTAGCGCCGGCGGGTTTCAATCTACGCAGAAAAGAGGGACAACAGGTGTCCATCGAAAAAATGATACTGGCTACGCTTACCGGCGACGTGCAGGATTTTGAGGAATGTTTGGTGCGCTGCACCCGCTGGGGCTTTTTCCACCCCCAACCCTTGCCCGACCCCGACACTGCCGCAAAACCGGCCGGGGCCGCTACCGCCGACCACGGGGCAGACAACCCACCTCCAGAGGAACGCAAGCCGGCACAGCCCACTTTTAACGATTCCACTTCCCCCACAGCCCGGCTGCGGCAGGAAGACCCCTTCTTTGAGCAGCAGCGTAAACTGCTGGAGGACGTAGCCAGCCTGGCCCAACTGCCGCTGGAATATGCCGATTTTGACGACCTGGATATTTCCCGCCCGCAACTGCCCGATTATCTTGCAAGGCTTAATAAACGTCTTACTGAGCTTACCACAAAGCGCCAGAACTACGAACGCATTATTGCCATGCACGAGCATGCCATTGTGCATCTTTCGCACCTGCGTTCGCTCAATGTAAATTTAGACGATCTTTTTAGTTGCCAGTATGTGCAGGTGCGCTTCGGCCGCCTGCCCAACGAAAGCCTTGCAAAGCTTTCCTACTACGACGACAGGCCCTTTATCTTCTTCCAATTCGACCAGGATGCCAGTTACACCTGGTGCCTTTATCTCACCGATGAATCGAACAAAAGGTTTATCGACAGCCTGTTTATTTCGTTGTATTTTGAACGTTTGCGCATTCCCGACTACGCGCACGGTACGCCCCACAAAGCGCTGGATCTTATCCAGGCCGACCTTGTTCGTGAACAAAAAGGCCTGGCCGATGTACAGGAACAGTTTGAACTGCTGCGTAAGCAGGAGGCCGCCCGGCTGTGCAAGGTGTTTTCCTACCTGTGCTTTACTTCGCAGGCAATGGCCGTACGGCGTAACGCTGTTGCCACCGGGGGAGATTTCATTCTACAGGGCTTCATTCCCGCTGCGATGGAAAAAGATTTTGTTAAGCTGTTTGGTGGCACCAGCACAATTCCCACCTTCCGCCCGCCCGAAAGCGAGCCCACCATTAGCACCCCGGTGCGCCTAAAGAACAACTGGCTTTCCCGGCCCTTTGAAATGTTTGTAGAAATGTATGGTATGCCCTCGTATTACGAAATTGACCCCACGCCTTTTGTGGCGCTAACCTACACCCTGCTTTTCGGCATTATGTTTGGCGACCTTGGGCAGGGCCTGGTAATTTTGCTGCTGGGCTGGTATATGGGCAGAAAGCGGGGCATGGTGCTGGGCGAAATTATGATGCGCATAGGTGTTTCGTCCATTCTTTTTGGCATTCTATATGGTTCTGTGTTTGGCTTCGAGCAGCTGCTCAACCCCTTGTATTCCATGCTGGGCTTTAACTTTGTGCATGGCAAGCCCATTGAAATTATGGCACCAGAAAGCACAAACCTTATTTTAATGGGTGCCGTAGGCATGGGTGTGGTTATCATTATTGCTTCTATGCTGCTTAACATTATGCTGGGCTTCCGCCAAAAAAATTGGGAACGAGCGATTTTTTCCAACAATGGCCTTGCCGGGCTGGTGTTTTATTCTTCGGTGGTATACGCCGCCGTAAGCAGCCTGCTGCTGGGGCGCAATGTGCTCAACCCGCTTTATATTTTGGGGCTTATTGTGTTACCACTGTTGGTTGTCTACTTCAAAGAAATTTTGGGCGGCCTGGCGGCCGGCAAGAAGAAACTGCTGCATGGCAGCGTGGGCGATTTCCTACTGGAAGGCTTCTTTGAACTCTTCGAGGTGCTGCTCAGCTTTGTTACAAACACCATGTCTTTCTTGCGCGTGGGTGGGTTTGTGCTTTCCCACGCCGGCATGATGGCGGTGGTATTCACCCTTTCTTCCATGGTTTCGGCCGGGGCAAGCCCGGTGGTTATTGTAATAGGCAACCTGTTTGTTATGGCCATGGAAGGCTTAATTGTAGGGATTCAGGTGCTTCGCCTGGAGTTTTATGAAATATTTAGCCGTTTCTTTGAAGGCAACGGCCAACCCTACGAACCTATTTTGGTAGACTACAGCCACCATAGTTAAAATACCCCAATGTAAAATTACTGGAGGATATTGCGATGCTTAACACCATGCTGTTTTTGCTGCCC
>CAYYOY010000270.1:0-2548 GCA_964473265.1 uncultured Oscillospiraceae bacterium | reverse complement strand
AGGGTAACGAATTTGCCTGGGTATTTAATTGTAAAATATTTTATAGTGCTTGTTACCATCCTTTTGGTTTGCTGTGCCTGCTCTTCCGGTGGGGGGGCGGGGCAGGCGGCCGCCATACCCTATACCCGGCCTCCCTTTCGTGGTATAGAGTATGACGAAACCGGCTTTACCATGGACCCGAGCGGCATTGCCGGGCTGTTCTTAAACAACACGCCGGACGGCTATGTTTGCGCTAGGGGCAGCAGCGATAAACGCCTTAAATTTGTGGTGGAAAAGGATGAACAGCAGTACCAATACGACCTTGACAACGCCGGCAAGGTGGAAGCCTACCCCCTGCAAATGGGGGATGGCGGCTATAACTATACCCTATATGAAAACGTGGATGCCGACCGATATGTGGTGCTTATGAAAGCCTCGGAGGAAACCACTTTAAAATCGGAATTCGAGCCCTTTTTGCGCCCCAACCAAATGAGCTGGTACGATGCAAATAGCAGTGTGGTAGCGCTTTCCAACCAAATTACTGCCGAATGCGTAAGCGAAAACGATATTGTAGAAGCGATATATAATTATGTAATTAACAATATTACCTACGACGTGGAGTTTGCCCAAAACCCACCGAAGGGCTACGTTTCCAATTTAGACGAGGTGCTGCAAACCAAGCAAGGCATTTGCACCGATTACGCCGCTCTCTTTGCGGCAATGCTGCGCTGCCAGGGCATTCCCACAAAGATGGTAACGGGCTACGTTTCACCCGACGGCGTTTACCACGCCTGGAATATGGTGTTCTTCCGGGATGCCGGTTGGAAATATAAAAAGTTTACCTTTGGAAAAAGCAGCTGGGGTAGAATAGACCCCACATTTGACGCGGCAAGCGCCGGCCTGAATCTTAACCAGTTCATAGGCGACAATTCCGAATACACCGATAAATACACCTATTAACTGTTGGAAGGAAGAAATTATGGCAAAGGGTGTAACAAACCAACAATTTTCACGGCGCCAGCTGGCGGTGTTTGCCGAAAGCATGGGTATGATGCTGCGCGGCGGCTATAGCCCTGCAGAAGCGGTAGCCGTAATTGCGCAAGACCAGCCGGAAGGCTCTTTCCGCGATACGCTGCATAGCCTAAGCATAGCCATAGACGACCTCTATTCCCCCTGGAAGGCCATGCAAGGCGCCGGGTGTTTTCCGCGCTATTTTATAGATATGGTGCGGGTGGGCGAAACCACCGGCAAGCTGGAAAAGGTCTTTTTTTCGCTTGCCACCTACTACGAAAAAGAAACCGAGCTGGAAGAGCGCGTGAAGGGTGTTATTACATATCCCCTTATTATCATTCTTATTATGGCAGCCATTGTTTTCTTTTTAATTGTTGCGGTGCTGCCTATATTCAGAAGCGTTTTTGAAAGGCTTGCCGGCACCCTTACAGGCGGTTCCTTTGCAAGCGTAAATCTGGGCTTTACCATTGCATATATTTCGTTTGGGGTCATTGTGCTCTTGCTGTTGGCGTTGCTGGCGCTGGCAGTGGCCTCTAAAATAAAAAAAGGTACTGCCGCCCTTGTGGCCATGCTGGAAAGACTGCCGCTTACCGGCGAGCTTTCTTACCAAATGGCAGCTTCGCGTCTTTCTTATGCGCTGGCAGCCTTTCTTTCGGCGGGGCTGAACACCGATGAATCGATGGAGCTTGCCGGCGAAATGACCACGCAGCACAAGCTGCGGGCAAAAGTGCTTGCCTGCACAAAGCATTTGGCAGAGGGGCAGCCGCTCGGAGAGGCCATTGCCAAGGAAAACATTTTTGGCTCGCTGTATGGCAGAATGCTGGTTTCGGGCATGCGCGGTGGCGCTGCCGACGTAGCCATGGCCCGCCTTGCCGATATTTACGAGCAAGATACCCGCGAAGCCATAGACCACTTTATTTCCGCCATTGTTCCCATTAGTGCAGCTGCCATTACCATAATTATCGGCGCGGTGCTGGTTGCCGTAATGTTGCCGCTTGTGGGAATTATGACAGCCTTGGTGTAGCACATGAAAAAAAGAGTAGTGTTCCGCCTTGTTTTGCTGATAGTACCGTTGGTTGCGGCTGTGGTGTTTTTCTTTTCGCTGGCACCCTCTGGCAGGGTTGTGGCGCAGCAAGAGCGCTCTATTCGCAATACGGTTGTTGCCGCTGCCGTGCATTGCTATGCGGTGGAAGGCTTTTACCCGGCCGATATTGCCTACCTCCAAAACAATTACGGCCTTATCTATGACGAAAAGCACTACGAAGTGAAGTATGAAATGTTTGCCTCGAATGTGCTTCCTTCGGTAATAGTAAGAAGAAAAGTGGGGGGCGCAAGATGAAAACAAAGAACGGCGCCACCGCGGTTTCGCTGCTTGTAAACGGCGCGCTTTTGCTGCTGTTTTCGGCGGGGCTGCTGCTATTGGTTTTGTGCGGCGCTGGCTTTTACCGCAATATTGAGCGGCTTTCAGATGAATCGTACACGCTGCGCACCTCGGTTGCCTATGTAAGCGGCAAGCTCCGCCAGAACGACAGGGCCAATGCAGCCAGCATTCAAAGCT
>CAYYOY010000269.1:0-2550 GCA_964473265.1 uncultured Oscillospiraceae bacterium | reverse complement strand
GCGCCCGCCAAATTCTACGCCGATAATGGCCATAGACATTTGGGTAATTTCGCGAACAATATACATGCTTACCTGCCGCGCCAGCGAAATTTGCGCAGCGCGCTTGGTAGAGCGAATGTCGGCAGGCTCTACGCCATAGGTACGGCTTACTTCCTGAATAATGCGTTCTACAGTAATGGGGATAGGCTGGTTGTCGGTAAGAATATCGCGAATGGCGTTTTGCGCTACCAGCACGGTGGGGGTTGCCCCTGCCAAATGACGGTAGGCCTTAAGTTTTTTTACGGTGCCTTCCAGCTGGCGAATGTTATTTTTTAGCCGGTTGGCAATGTATTCGGCAACGTCGTCGGGAATTTCAAACTGCAGCAACTCTGCCTTGCGGCGGATAATGGCAATGCGGGTTTCAAAATCGGGCGGTTGCACATCGGCAAGAAGGCCCCATTCAAAGCGGGTACGCAGGCGTTCTTCCAACGTTTTAATTTCCTTGGGGGGGCGGTCGCTGGCCAGCACAATTTGCTTGCCGGCTTCATATAAGCTGTTAAAGGTATGGAAGAATTCTTCCTGGGTGTTTTCTTTACCACCTATAAACTGAATATCGTCCACCAACAGCACGTCGGCCCGGCGGTAGTTGTCTTTAAACTCCTTGGTAGAACCCGAGGCAATGGCGTTTATGAGTTCATTTGTAAATTCTTCGCCCCGCTTATAAATGATAAGCGACTTTGGCTGGTGGCGCTTAATTTCCTCACGAATGGCACAAAGCAAATGGGTTTTACCCAGCCCCGAAGCACCGTAGATAAACAGTGGATTATAGGTGTTGGAAGGGTTGGTGGCCACGGCCTGGGCCGCGGCATGGGCAAACTTGTTGGAGGAACCTACGATAAAGTTATCGAAGGTATAATCGTAATCGCCCCTGCCTGTAAGAAAATCCTGCTCGGCCTGGCTAAAGATATTTACCATGGAATAGGCAAACTCGTAGTCGTCCTTATCGGGCGTTTCGCACAGCAGCTTAATGGGTATCTCGAAGCCCAGCACCTGGGCAAAGGCTTCACGCAGCAGAGGGCTATACTTCTCTTCAATGATATTCTTCTTAAATTCCGAGCGTATGTACAAACAAACACTACTGGAATCCATCTTAACCGGTTCAATTTCAGAGATCCACAGGTTAAAGGCAACCTCGGATAATTTGGTGCGGCAGTAGGCAATGGCCTGCTGGAAAATTTCCTGGAAGGAATCCATTTTTACTCTCCCTTTGGCAGTATGCAAGTGGCTGCGCCGGCGCAGGATATAACTATCCACATTGTAGCACAAACGGGGGTGGAAAGCAATGCGAAAGCCCCGGCTGCTTTTATTGGGGCTTCTTTCTTGCTTCTTCCCGGCGAAAGGTATATAATAGCAACAATAAACGGTCCGCCGCCAGAGTATACCCGGCAGCAGGCCATAACTTCCAAAAGGAGTGCATCCACCCATGTTGGATATTAAGGTAATACGCAGCGAGCCCGAACGGGTGAAGCAGGCCATGCGCAGCCGCGGCAAAATGCTGGACGAAACGGTAGACCGCCTGCTGGCTTTAGATGAACAACGCCGCAGCCTGCTGGCCAAGGCTGAAAGCATTAAGGCAGAGCAAAACCGTGCCAGCAAAGAAATTCCCGCACTAAAAAAGAGTGGCGGCGATGTTGCCGGGTTGATGGAACGCATGAAGGCACTGGCCGAAGAAGGCAAAGCCTGCATGGGCGAAATTGCCACACTGGAAGAAGAGCAGCAAGAGCTGCTGTACGGCCTGCCCAACATGCCGCACGAAAGCGTGCCGGTGGGCAAGGATGACAGCGAAAATGTGGAACAGCGCAAAAACGGCACCCCCACCCAGTTCCCCTACGAGCCCAAGCCCCACTGGGAACTTGGCGCGTCGCTCGGCATACTCGACCCTGAACGGGCCGGCAAGGTTACCGGTGCGCGCTTCCATTTTTACAAAGGCCTGGGCGCACGGCTGGAGCGCGCTGTAATCAATTTTTACCTAGATACCCACACATCCCGAGGGTATACCGAAATTTTCCCGCCCTTTGTTGCCAACGCCGCCAGCATGACAGGCACCGGCCAGCTGCCCAAGTTTGCCGAAGATATGTTCAAGCTGGAAGGGCTGGATTATTATTTAATTCCCACCGCCGAGGTGCCGGTAACCAACCTGCACCGCGACGAAATTTTAGCTACCCAGCAGCTGCCTATCCGCTATTGTGCCTATTCCGCCTGCTTCAGGGCCGAGGCCGGCAGCGCCGGGCGCGACACACGCGGCCTTATTCGCCAGCACCAGTTCAACAAGGTAGAGCTGGTACACTTTGCCGAGCCCGAAAGCTCCTACAACCAGCTGGAAAGCCTTACGGCCGATGCCGAACATGTATTGCAGCAGTTGGGCCTGCCCTACCGCGTGGTGCTGTTGTGTTCGGGCGATATGGGCTTCTCTTCGGCCAAAACCTACGACATTGAGGTTTGGATGCCCTCTTACAACCGGTATCTGGAAATTTCAAGCTGCTCGAACTTTGAAGATTTCCAAGCCCGCCG
>CAYYOY010000268.1:0-2560 GCA_964473265.1 uncultured Oscillospiraceae bacterium | reverse complement strand
AGCGGTGTTCCACGACGGGCTGCGTCCCATCATTCCCGAATATGTGGAAGGTAGAATGAAGCGGGCCGAGCTGGTATCCATCGCTTTCGGCCTGAGTATCGGATTTGTGGCTTCGCTGGGTATTGGCAACGCGCTGGCCTTCGGCGTGTATAACCCCTGGTTGCTCTTCCTGCCCACCGATATTCTCGGTGTGGCAGCACCCAAAAAGCGTTATGCCGTCGGCCTGGGCGCATTGTGGGGCATTCTGGTTGTAACCACCATGACCACCCTACAATCGGTTCTTACCGCTCTGCCCATTGATGTAATGGGTGGCCTTGGCCAGCTTGGCAACGTAATTTTTGCTTCCTTCGCGCTCTTCCCGCTGGTTGCTGTGTTTACACAGTTTGGCTGGAAGAAGGGTGCTGTGGCGGCTGTCATCACACTTATTGTGCGCCAGCTTATCGCCATAAACACCACCCTGTTCCCAGAATCCATTGTTATTGCTGTAAGCATGTTCTTCCTGCTGGGCTTTGCTATTGCAGAAGATATGAAAAAGAAGGCGCAGGTCTCCAGCGATATGGATTCAGTTTTTGCAGAACGCACCCGTCGCATTCAGAAGAACCTCCCCTTCTATGCCATTATGGGCGGCCTAATTGCTGTAGCCTGTAATATGCGCATGTTTGCCGGCGGCGAAGCCACCAGTGCTATTGTGGGCGCAGTGGTAGGCTCTACCGACAGTGCGGCTATTCAGGCAGCCATGGGCCAGGCAGCACAGGTCGATTTCCTGCGCGGCTTGGGCTTCATTCCCCTTATTGCTACAACCGCTCTCGCCACTGGCGTGTTTGGTGTGGTGGGCTTCACCTTCATCTACCCCATTGGTTACCTTATGCCCAACCCCATTTTTGCCTTCATAGGCGGTGCGGCGGTTATCTCGGTAGAAGTATTCCTGCTTCGTTACCTAGGCAAGGGCTTCGAGCGCTTCCCCACGGTGCGTGCGCTTTCGGATAACATCCGTTCGGCTATCTCGAACACGCTGGAATATGCACTAATTGCCGGTTCTATCTTTGCGGTATTACATATGGGTGGCAATGCAGGCCTGATGATTGGTGCTCTACTCTACTTCGTGAATGAATCTCTGGGCAGACCCGTCATGCGCTTGGCCATCGGCCCCGTTGTGGCCATCTTCACAGGCATTATCCTCACCCTGCTCTATTACAGCGGCCTGTTTGTGGTTGCCTAAAACACTGCTGTGGTTTGTTTCATTTTGCGCGGAGGCCGGCAGCGCTGCCGGCCTCCGTGCCCCGAAAGGAGTATATATGGCTACAATCAATACCGTTCGCGGGGCTATCCCGGCGGAAAGCATCGGCAAAGCCTACGCGCACGAGCATCTGGCAATGGATTTATTCCCTGTCCGTAAGGATGTGGACAGCATCTTTCGGGATGAGGACGAAATGGTAAGCGAGCTTACCCCGCTCAAGGCGCAGGGCATCAATACCATCATTGAGGTTACCTGCAACGATATGGGGCGGGATGTATTGGCACTGCGCCGGCTGGCCGAACGATTGGATCTGCATATTCTTTGCTCCACCGGCTTTTACCTAAAAGAGTATCACCCCGCGTATCTTACCAACATGCCCGCCGAAGAGATTGCCGAAATTTTTGTGCAGGAACTAACGCAAGGCATTGATGGAACGGGCATCTGTGCTGAAATTATTGGCGAACTGGGCTGCAGCGACGAAGCTTTTGCCCCACAGGAGCAAAAGATATATCAGGCCGGCGCAATTGCACAAACCCGCACCGGCAAGCCCATTATTACTCACACCCCCATGGCGCTGCACAGCGAAGAAATTACCGCTCTACTGCTGCGTTACGGCGCAAAGCCCGAGAAGGTCTGCCTAGGGCATATGGATTTAGGCGAAAGCGTAGCGCCCATACTCAAGGCAGTAAAACAAGGCTTTTTCGTAGCCTTCGATACCATTGGGAAAGATAGCTACCGCACCACCGCACACCGGGTTTCCATGCTGCTTACCCTGCTGGAAAAGGGCTATGCCGAGCAAATTTTACTTTCTGAAGATATTTCACGTAAAAGCTACTTTGCCAAAAATGGCGGCTACGGCTACTCCGGGCTAATGGAGCGCTTTTTGCCCGAACTACGTAAAGCCGGTGTGGATGAACAAACACTAAACCAATTGCTTTGCTTAAATGTGCGCAAATTTTTATCGTAACCATGCTAAAAACCGGCAAACGCCGGTGCAATAGATTTATAACTGGGAGAAAACGCATGTCGAAGTTTCAACGTTTGGAAATTCTGCTGGATTGCGGCGTTATCACCCCCGAAATGGCACAGGCCGCCCGCAATTTCGTGGCGGAGCTGGATACCCGCCGCACTATTAATTGGGATGCCGAGGTTTCGGGCTTTTTTGTGGCACACCTGTGCGCTGTTATCAAGCGTATGTTTGAGGGACAGCAGCTTATCGAGGCCAACGAGGCTCTTGTGGTGCAAATGAAAGAACATTCCAAACAGCTTGCCCTAATCGAAGAGATTTTCGCCGCCGTGGGCGCACAACAAGGCAAGGTTCTT
>CAYYOY010000267.1:0-2582 GCA_964473265.1 uncultured Oscillospiraceae bacterium | reverse complement strand
CTTTGCTTAATAACTGTAACATGGCTTCACATCCTTACACTATTTTGCCGGAATTGGGTGTTCGGCGGTTACACGCTTAATATGCACGGTAAGATACACCAGCTCGCTACCCGAAAGGTTTTTGCCAAACTGCTGCAGAATATAGTTCCCCACGCTTTGCGCACAGGCATATTCCCGCGGGCACTGCTGCGTTATCATTTGGGCAAAGCCCGTTTCTTCTTCCTCTAGCTGTTCATTCTTAAAAAGGCACTGCGCCAGAAAGCGCAGGTGGGTTACAAAGCGCTGGTAATGTATGCTTGCTTCGTCCAGCGTTACCTCCAGCTCTTGCTGCACAAGGCTAAGGCTTTTGTCTATTAGCTGGGTTATTTTGCGGGCATCGCTCATAGAGGTATCGTACTCTGCATTCACCAAGTGCAGCGCAATAGAGGCCGCTTCGTCGTCCACCAGGCGCACGCCCAAATGTTCTTCTATCAGCGCCAGGGCATATTCGCCTATTTGATATTCAGGGCGGTAAATGCGCCGCACTTCCCACATGAGCGGGTTTTTAAACACAATGCCACGCTGATGGCGCTGCAGGCTAAAACTGATATGGTCGGTAAGCGTTATGTAGATATTGGGGTTCAGGTTGGTTTCCAGCGTTTGCCGGGCGTACGAAATAATGCGGTCGCATATTTCAATGTGTTCCAGCGGCAGCTGTGCCAGCAACTCGGTTAGGCGGTTGGTGGCCGTTTGGTCTTCCATGCGAAAAATCTTTTCAATATCTGCCGGGGCAAGCGCTCCGCCCGCTTTGGCCTTGTAGCCAATGCCACGGCCCATGGCAACAATTTCGCGTCCCTGTTTATCCAGCGCCGTTACAATATTGTTGTTAATAGGCTTTACTATTTTCAAATAAACCACCCTACCGCCATCCAAGCTTTTCTTGTAAGAAAACAAAAAAACCAAATCTCAAAGCAAAACGCAATTGTCTTGCCAATGAAACTTGGTTTTGCCTGCTTTACCAGTAACAACCCAGCTATTCATATTTCATTCATACAATACCATGCTGTTCAAACATTGTCAATATATTCCACAAAAATTTTTCACTTTCTCAGCATTTTTATTTGGTTTACATAATTGTACAAGTGCTGTTCTGTACAATTTACGCAAAGTGTCGTTCCAGCACACAACGTGCCTGCGCTACGGCAGAGGCTTGGGTACGCCAAAGGGTATATTCGTCCAGCCCCGGCAGGCCCATAGGCACACCCGGCTTGCGGTAGGCCATGCCGCTTTCCAGCTGTTCCTTGGCCGAAAGGTGAAAGCACCGGGCGGGGGTATCGGCCAGGAAGCCGGCCACCACCTGGGGGGTTACGCCTGCACCAATTAAAATATCCACCCGGCCTTGTGCCTGCTCTAGCAGCTGGCAAATAAGCCCCTTGCCGGCCTGGGCGTTGGCCTGCTGGCCCGAGGTTAAAATGGTGTCGCACCCCAGCGCTATGGCTTGTTCCAGGCTTTGCTGGGGGTTGGCGGCAAGGTCGAAGGCGCGGTGCAGCGTGGCCGGCAAGCCCGGGGCCTCGGCCAAAATTTTGCGCATGGCTGCTGCATCCAGCCTGCCGTCGGGCGTAAGGCATCCCAGCACAATGCCGTCTGCCCCCTCTTGGGCAAAAAGAGCCGCTTCGGCCTGCAAAATAGCAAGTTCGTGTGGGGTGTAGAGGAAATCGCCACAGCGGGGGCGCAGCAGTATACGCACCGGCAGGCTGCAAACGGTGCGCAGCTGCCGGTAAAGTGCCAGGCTGGGCGTCACCCCGCCAATGGGCAGGTGGCCGCAAAGCTCCAGGCGGGTGGCCCCGCCCGCTTGGGCGGCAAGGGCCGATTCTACGCTGTCTACACAGCATTCTAGAACAAATGCTTGCATGATGTTGGCTCCTTACAATGCTCCGGCCAGGGTTTGTGCCAGCGGTTGGCTACTCGGCAAACAGTAGGAGGGGTTCTTTTCCACCGGCAGGCTTTCTGGCTGGCTTGTGGTGCTTTTCAGCGGGCTACACCCCGCAAGCAGGAGAGTGAGAAGCAGCGAGATGTGGAGTGTTTTCATGGTAACTCCTAATCCAAGTATTGTGCGAAATTACTTTTCAAATCCGTAAATGTTTCTTCTGTATATACAACTGGATTAACAAAAAAACGATTAAATCTATTCTTTTCAGCGGTTTTTTCTGTCTCGCTCTTACCATCATGGTTGTTAGCGACAATAATTTTCAAAGGTTTTCCCACAGAAACCCTGTAAGTTTCTATTCGTTTTAATAAATACTTAATTTGCATGTCAGCATCCGGAAAAGAATACCCACAAAAGAATATAACATCAACATCTCTTAATGCTAACTCGCAACTATTCCAAACTTGATTAAGATAAAAATTTGAAAACTCTTTAAAATAGGTTGGAGGGATTATTACCGCCTTTTTTAAAGAATCGCAAAAATCGCAAGTCTTATACATGCTAAAATCCGGATTAAATAATTCTATAATGCCTTTGCCTTCGGTCAGCGTCATTTGATTGCAGATTGGACAATAGAGCCAGTTAAGCGAGCCGTGAAGTTTAAACAACGGTACTC
>CAYYOY010000266.1:0-2588 GCA_964473265.1 uncultured Oscillospiraceae bacterium | reverse complement strand
GGGGTTAAAGGTAAGGCCATACTTCTTGCAAATATCATCAATTTGCTGCGAAAGGGCGGTGCCACGCACCCACAGTTTTCTGCCACCCCAGCCGGCGGCAATATTCTCTTTTGCTGAAAGCACCTCGGCCAGCTTAAAGTGTTGGTGCACCATGCCAATGCCCAGGTCAATGGCATCTGCGGGGGAATGCAGGTGCACCGGCTTGCCGTCCACCATAATTTGGCCGGCATCGGGGGTGTAAATGCCTGAAAGCATATTTACAAGGGTAGATTTGCCCGAGCCATTTTCCCCCAGAAGCGCGTGAATTTCGCCCTTTTCCACCTCCAGGTGGATGTTGTTGTTGGCACGCACACTGCCAAACTGTTTGGTAATGCCCTTTAGCTCAATATAGGCCAATTTCCTAACCCCCCTTAGTAATTGCTTGCTTCATGCTTACAGTTAATTATCACAGAATAGTGCATAATGGGCAGCTTGCTTGCGCGTTTAACTCTCTGCATTAACTACTAAAACTATTCTCTAACAACTAACAGGCGACGCCCACCAGGCAACAGCGGCCTGGTGGGCATAGCCCTTGGTTTTGGCGGGTATTTAGTTGGGAACGGTGCCGATGATGTTGTCGACAAACCACATCATGTTCCACATTTCTTCGTCGGTCATGGTGGCGCCTGCGCCAACCTTCACATTGCCCTGGTTATCCTTCAGCGGGCCAGAGAAGGGGTGCAGTTCGCCTGCCAGAATTTTATCCTGCGCGGCCTTTACAGCCTCGGCAGTGCCTTCGGCGCAGTTGGCAGAAAGGGCATCCAGACCTACAATGCCGCTAGACATAGCACCCCAGTAGAATTCGCTCTTGTAGGTACCGTCGATTACGCTCTGTACAGCCTTGGTGTAGAAGCTACCCCAGTGCCACATGGGGGCGGTGAGGTAAGCGTTGGGAGCAGCCGAAAGGGTTGCTGCGTTATAGCCAACAGCAAAGGCGCCTTTTTCTTGGGCAGCAATCTGCGGGGCGGTGGTGTCGCAGTGCTGGCCGAGTACGTCACAGCCGTTGTTCAGCAGTTGAACGGCAGCCTGCTTTTCCAGTGCGGGGTCATACCAGGTGTTGGTCCACACTACTTCTACGGTAGCGTTGGGGTTTACGCTCTTAACACCAAGGGCGAAAGCGTTGGCGCCGCGCACCACTTCGGGAATGGGCATAGCGGCTACATAGCCAATTTTATTGCTCTTGGTCTTCAGGCCAGCGGCAATGCCCGAAAGGTAACGGGCTTCGTAGGCTCTGCCAAAGTAAGCGGTCATGTTTTCGTTGGTAAGGTTGCCGGAGCAGTGGAAGAAATAAACCTCGGGGAAATCTTTAGCGGCGTTCAAGGTGAACTGGCCGAAACCGAAACTGGTGGCAACAATTACATTGCAGCCCTGGTCAATAAGGTCGCGAATGGTCTTTTCGCAGTCGGCAGTTTCGGGCACGTTTTCAACATATGTAGTGGCAATACCCATGGCTTCCAGTTCCTTGCGGCCCTGGTCGTGGGCGAAGGAGTAGCCTTCGTCACCGATAGGCCCAACGTATATAAAGCCTACCTTAATGTCTTCCTTAGCGATGCCGGCGGTGGGTGCAGGTTGCGATTGGCTGCCGTCACTCGAGGGTGTGGGGGTGGGAGCGGGGGTGGTACCGCCGCAGGCTGCCAACAGCAGCATAGCAGCTACCAGTGCAAAAGCGAAAATTCTTTTCATGGTTGCAAATTCCTCCTTAAATATTTATACTTTACTATGGTTTATGTATATTCCCCGGCAATGCCGGAGGGAACTACTCGGCAAAAACAATGCCCCCATGCTCGTCCATTTCTTGAAGAATTGCCAGGCTTTCTACTCGCACACCTGCATCGCGCAGCAGGCGGCCGCCTTCTTGAAAGCCCTTTTCAATTACAATGCCTGCACCCACCAGCGTTGCACCGGCATCCTGCACCAGCTTGCTAAGGCCCATTAGGGCACTGCCGCGGGCAAGAAAATCGTCAATAATTAGCACTCGATCGCTGGCGTTTATAAACCGCTTAGAAACCATAATATCGTACACACGCCCATGGGTGAAAGATTCCACCCGCGAGGTGTAAATATCGCCGTCAATGTTTTTGGTTTGGGTTTTCTTTGCAAACACAACCGGTACATTAAAAAACTGCGCCGTGATACATGCAATCCCAATCCCAGATGCTTCTATGGTAAGGATTTTGTTCACGCCGCAGTCGCCGAATAAGCGTTTGAACTCTTTGCCGAGCTCGCAAAAAAGCGCAATGTCCATTTGGTGGTTTAGAAAACTATCCACCTTCAGGACATTCCCTGCCTTCACTCTGCCGTCTTTTAAAATACGTTGTTTTAGCAGATCCATGCTCCCTGCTTTCTATTTGCAATTTTATTTGCAAATATGTATAATAATAAATTTAATATGTGAAATATAAGCAAATTGTTAATTCTATTTTACATAATATTCACAAACTTTACAAGCCGCATTTACTACTTAAAATTGACAGTGCAAAAAAGACAATTTTATGCGAGTTGCAGCTTGGTCATACTTTTGTTTGCAAAACGCAACGAAAGCGGCGTAC
>CAYYOY010000265.1:0-2604 GCA_964473265.1 uncultured Oscillospiraceae bacterium | reverse complement strand
GGGAGGGGAAATCCGGACGGATTTTCCCCTCCCTGGGGCGCACGAACCACCCATTTGCCAGCCTTACGGCGTGGCAACAGAGTGCAAGCAAACACAAACTAGCGTGCCAGCTTGTAAACTTCGATAATTTCGGGTTTATCCAGCACTACCAAACCGCCAATGGTGCGGCGGCCAAAGAAGGTGCACTTGGTGGCCAGTTCTTCAATTTCGCTATCGGTTACTTCGCGGCCAATCAGCTGGGTAATGGTGGTGGGCATGCCAATGGAAGCAAAGTATTCCACTGTTTTGGCAATGGCTGCACGGGCGGTGTTTTCGGGGTTTTCGTAATCCATATTCAGCCCCCAAACATTTACGCCATAGCGGGCAAAACGCATGGGGTCGGTTTTATAGACATACTGTGCCCAACCGTTCCAAACAGCGGCCAGGCCGGCGCCGTGGGCAACGTCGAACATGCCGGAAAGCTCATGCTCCAGCTGGTGGGGGCTCCAATCGCCTTGCCGGCCCAGGCCGGTCATATCGTTGTGGGAAATGCTGCCGGCCCACATAACTTCCGAACGGGCGTCGTAGTTTTCGGGCTCGTTCATGCAGATAGCGCCGAACTCAATTGTGGTGCGCAGCACCTGCTCGGCAATGCGGTCGGTCATTTCATTGCAGCCACCGGGCGAGAAATAGCGGTCCAGCGTATGCATCATAATATCCACAATGCCGCAAGCCGTCTGGTAGGGCGGCAGGGTGTAGAGCAGCTCGGGGTTCATCATTGTAAACTTCGGGCGGCAAAGCTCGTGGCCGTAGCCCTTTTTAATGAGGCCTTCTTCCTTGGTGATAACGGTATGAGCGCTGGTCTCACTGCCAGCAGCCGCCAGAGTAAGGATATTTGCGGTGGGCAGTGCGGCGGTGGGGTTGTGCTTGGCGTCGTAAATATCCCACACGTCGCCTTCATAGGGTACCCCCAGGGCAATGGCCTTGGCGGAATCGATCGCGCTGCCGCCACCTACGGCTAGGATGAAGTCGATGCCTTCTTTGCGGGCAAGCTCAACACCCTCGTGCACCAGGCCCAGGCGGGGGTTGGGTTGTGCGCCACCAAACAGTATGTAGACTATGCCTGCTGCCTGCAGAGAAGCTTCCACACGGCCCAGCAGACCGCTTTTCTTAGCGCTGGAGCCTCCGAAATGCACCATAACCTTGGTGGCACCCCATAGCTTTAGCTCTTGGCCCACAGTATCTTCGGCTTGCTTGCCGAAAATTACCTTGGTGGGGGAATAGAAAGTAAACTTGTTCATACTGCTTCCTCCGTTATTTTATAATTTGGGCCGGGGCTATAAGTGCCTTAGGCCTTGTAAAGATTAACTGATCCGTCCCAATGCTCTACAAACTGCTGGAGCAGTGTTACGGTGCAAGCAAGGTCGTCGAGGCAGACGGTTTCTATGGGGGTATGGGCATACCGCACAGGAATAGAAACACCTGCGGTGGCTACGCCCTTGCTGCCGCTAATTTGGATGTATGCTGTTTCGGTAAGCAGACCACGGCCCACTTCGCGCTGGAAGGGAATGCCTGCGGTGCGGCACTGCGCCTCGAGAAAGTGCACCAGCGGTTCGTTGGGCACCAGGCCGGCCAGCGTACCGCGACCATGGTAATTAAGGTAGGTGAAGGCGGGGCCGCCGCCCAGGCGAATATCGTTCATGCCGGCAATGTCGGGGGAATCGCCCGCCGGGGTAATATCGAGGCCAATGGCAATGTCGGGGTCGGCTTTGCGGGCCGCCGGCATAATGCCGCGGATGTTAAATTCCTCTTGCACACTGGCAACCAGGAAAAGCTCGAAGGGCAGGTTTTTATCTTGTACATAAGCAGCGAGGTCGATAAGCGCAAGGCAGGCAATGCGGTCATCCAGCGATTTGGTGGCCACACAGTTGTTGGCCAGCTCGGTGAAGGTTGGCACAAAGGAAACTACACAGCCCACGTCAATATCCAGCGCCAGCACTTCTTCCTTGCTGCGGCAGCCAATATCCAGCGCCAATTCTGCCAGCTCGGGCATTCTGTTTTTTTCTTCGGGCTTCATGTAGTGGTGGCTTTTTGCGCCCACTACGCCCCGCACAAACTTGCCACCGTGGGTGCGCACCTCAAAAATGGTGCCGGGAATGATGTGGCTATTTACCGCCGAAATACGCTCTAAGCGTATATAGCCGTCTTTTTCCACCTTGCGCACCACCAGACCCACTTCGTCCATGTGGGCAAAAATAAGCACCCGCTGGGCGTCGGGCCGGTTGGCGGGAAAGTGAGCGGTAACGTTGCCAAGCATATCTACCGAAACATCCCGGCAGTACTTTCCAAATTCCCGGCGCATGTAGGCGGCTACTTCATCCTCGCGCGAAGATACGCCATGAAGCGCACAAATTTCCTGTAAACGCTGCTTAGTGTGGTCCAATTTGTTTTCCTCCAGCTTCCCATCTAATTTTACAGCTATTATAAACCCTGGACAAGCAAAGCACAATACCCTCGCCTTATTCCGACGAGATGTTACACTGCCACCGCAGCCAAAGCGTGCCCATAGCGCCCCGGCGGCCGCCCAAGGCGGCCCTATGCCCCCGCAGGCAAATGCCCCTTCGG
>CAYYOY010000264.1:0-2606 GCA_964473265.1 uncultured Oscillospiraceae bacterium | reverse complement strand
TGTGGTGGTAGGTGTGCAGCGGGTGCAGGCCGTATTCCAGAAAATAATAAGCTACCAGCAGTACGCCCAGCAGCAGTATCAACGCTTCAAAGAGGTAAAACGAGAAGGCAGCCGCAAGGTCGAACACGGCCAGAAATATGGCCAGTGGCACGAGCTTATCTAAAATGCGCTGTATGTTTTCACTGCCCACAAACCCGCTCCTTTTTTTATATTTTGGCAACAAGACGCAGCCAAACTTTGCCTACTTAGTATTCGATTTCTGCCGTTGGTTATACTGCGCGGCCTTTACAGAATTGCCTGTTGGCGGTAAAATAAACATACGGAAATAAGGAGGAAGTTATGGATATTGTAATCATTGCCTTGTTGGCGGCAAATTTGCTGTGCACCTTTGTTCTTGCATTTTTTGTGCTGCGCAGCGGTGGCCAAGAGCAGCAGGAAAAAGCCCGCCGCGAGCTTTCGGGCGAGCTGCGAGAGGCTAGGCAGGAACAAAGCCAGCTGATTGGCGGCAGCATAAAGAACCTGGCCGAGGTATTAACCGCCAGCCAGCGCCAGACCGGCGAACTACAGGATAAACGCCTGTATGAACTAAGCCAGCAATTGGGGCAGAGACAGGATAGCTTGCAGAAAACGGTATCTGACGCACTGCGGCTGATGGAGGAACGCTTTCGCACCACTGCGGCGCAAAACGAACAAAAACTGGAGCAAATTCGTGCGACTATGGAACAACGGTTGACGGTGCTGCAGGACGAAAACAACAAACGCCTAGACCAGATGCGTGAAACAGTGGACGAAAAACTGCAAAAAACGTTGGAGGAGCGCATTGGGCAATCTTTCCGGCTGGTAAGCGAGCGGCTGGAGCAGGTATACAAAGGCTTAGGTGAAATGCAAACGCTGGCCAGCGGCGTGGGCGATCTAAAGAAGGTACTCTCTAATGTAAAAACCCGGGGCATTTTGGGCGAAATTCAGCTGGGCTCTATTTTAGAACAAATTCTTTCACCCGAGCAGTATGACACCAACGTGTCTACCCGGCCCCGCAGCAGCAATTCGGTGGAATATGCTATCCGCCTGCCGGGCGAGGACGACGGCAACATTGTTTACCTGCCCATAGACGCTAAATTCCCGGCCGATGCCTACGCCCAACTGATGGAAGCCTACGACGCCGGCGACCCCGCCGGAATTACGGCTGCTGCTACGCTACTAGAGCGGCGGGTGAAAAATTCGGCCAAAGAAATACACGATAAATACATAGAGCCGCCCTACACCACCGAGTTTGGCATACTCTTTCTGCCCTTTGAGGGGCTATATGCCGAGGTGGTGCGCCGGGGGCTGGTAGAAACCTTGCAGCGGGAATATAAAATAACCATAGCCGGCCCTACCACCATGGCGGCACTGCTCAACAGCCTGCAAATGGGCTTCCGGACGCTTTCGATACAAAAGCGCAGCGGTGAGGTTTGGCAGGTGCTGGGCGCGGTGAAAAGCGAGTTTGATAAGTTTGGCGATGTGCTGGCCGCCACCCAGCAGCGCCTGGAGCAGGCCAACAACGAACTGGACAAGCTGGTGGGTGTACGCACGCGGCAAATTCAGCGTAAGCTGCGAGGTGTTGTGGGGCTGCTGCCCGAACAAAGCACTCTGCTGCTGGAAGACGGCGAGGAATAGTGGCGGGGCAGCTTGGGTGCTTGCCCGTGTAGCCCCGCAATAGCCCCAGGCTGGTCGCTTGCACAGAAAAGCCCCAAGGGAAATGCATCGCGCATTTCCCTTGGGGCTTTTCTTGGCCGGCTGCACCGGCCGCCCGGGCGTTTTGCCGGGTGCGCACAGCCAACCTATGCCGCATACTTACGTTGCATGTAAAATTCTATCCTGGCCCCGCGCCCGGGCGCGCAAGCGGCCAGCCTGGGGCTATTGCGGGGCTACATGGGCAGGCAGACCTACTACTCCAGGCCGCGTTCCGCCGTTTGCCGCGCATGGCGCTTTTGGGTGGTGGTGGCAGAGCCGGGGGCTTCGGTTCGGGTTGCCTGCTGCGGTATGGTAATGTATTTTGTGCGCCGGCGCGATAAAAAAATAAAGGTAACCCCGGCCAGCACCTCAAACAGTGTACCGGTAACAGCCATCTCGGCAGGCTCTACGGTAATGGGGGCGGTTAGGGTAATATACAGCGGATTAAAGAGCACCACTATGCTGTTAATGAGGAATATAATTTCTAATTCACGTCGTTTAATGCCGAACAGCAACTTTTTTAGGGCCGCACCCAGCATAAGTGCGGCAGTGCAAGCCGATACTCCAAGCACAAGCGCCGGCAGGTTGGTTTCACCTATGCCCAGCAAATAACCAAGGCCGCCGATACGCAGGGCGGCAAAGGCCAGCATTAGCCAGAACATTGCGTTTTTTAGCAAACAATATACCTCCTTTGTGTTGGGTGTCGAGGAGCTCCCGGCACCAAGTTTATGGCATTGTGTCGCTTCCTGCTGTCGTGCAAGGGTTTATCGGGCGGCAGGGGTAGGCTGGCCTCCGTTTGTACCGGCCTGGGCTACATCCTCGCCGGTAAGTTCCTAAAATATCTGCGAATATATGCCCTCGGGGTTTTCCAATAGGCGGCTGCGCTCCCGGGC